>CP144769.1:0-118475 GCA_036689235.1 Candidatus Stammera capleta
GAAAAATGATTTTAAATAAATATTTTTTTTTAAAACCTAAATATATAATATTTATTTTTGATTATAATAGAAAAAATTTTAGAAATAAAATTTATAGTAATTATAAAAAAAATCGTAAATTAATTTCTTTAAATTTACTAAAATATATAAATTTAATAAAAAATAAATTAAATAATTGAGGTATAAATTATTTTACTATACCTTATGTTGAAGGGGATGATGTAATAGGAACATTAGTAAAAAAAATAAAAAATAAAAAAAAATATAAAATATATATATTATCTTGTGATAAAGATTTATTACAATTAATAAATAAAAATATATATATGTTGGTTAAAAAAAATAAAATATTTAATAGAAGAAAAGTATTTAAAAAATATGGAATATATCCTAAATTATTTAAAGATATGTTAATATTATGTGGAGATAAAAGTGATAATATACCAGGAATAAATGGAATAGGAATAAAAACAGCATCTTTATTATTAAATAATATAGGTAATATAAAAAATATATATAAAAATTTAAATAAAATAAAAAAATTAAAAATAAAAAATTATTTAAATATAATAAAAAATTTAAAATATAATTATAGTAATATAAGTATATGAAATAGTTTGATATCTTTAAAAACTAATATTAAAATTAATTTAAGATTAAAAAAATTTATAGTAAATATAAGATTATTAATTAATATTTTAAATAAAATTAATTTATTAAAAATATAAATAATTATTAAAATTTTATTTTTATAATAAATATATTTTATATTAATAAAAAATAGATTATTTTAAATGATAATAATTAGAAATAATATAATATTTAAAAAATGTATTTTATGTAAAGCTTTTATTTTAAGAAATAAAGAAATTTATATTAAAAAAAATAAAATTAAAAAAGAAAATATTAATAATGAAATAAATTATTTTATAAAAATATATAAGAAAACAGTTAATCAATTCAATAAAATTAAATTTTTATTATCTAAAAAAATTAAAAAAATTTTTTGTAAGAAATATAAAATAATATTAAAAAAAAATATATTTAAAAAAAATATAATTAATTTCATTAAAAATAAAAAAATATATTCTGATTTTTCTATTAAATATATTATAGATAAATATATTAATAATATAAAAAAAATAGATAATAATTTTTTAAGAGAAAAAATTAATATTTTTTTAGATATTAAAAAAAGATTATTATATAATTTATATAATATAAAATTTATAAATTTTAATTTTTTAAATTATATAAAAGATAAAATTATTATTATTAGTAATGATATATTTTTTTCTCAAATTATTAAATTCAATTTTAATAAAATTATTGGTTTTATTATTGAATTAGGTAATAAAAATTCAATTAATTATTTATTTTTAAAATCTTTAAATTTAATTAATATTATAAATATTAAAAAAATTACAAAAAATATTTATAATAATGATTCTATAATAATTAATAAAAATAATATTTATATTAATTATTTATAATAAATTAAATATTTAAATAAAATAATATTATATTATTTTTTTATTATATAATATTTGCCCAGAGGCGGAATTGAACCACCGACACGAGGATTTTCAGTCCTCTGCTCTACCAACTGAGCTATCTGGGCCTTTTTATATTTATTTTATTATTTATTTAAAAAAAAAAAAAATATAAATTCATTTAATTTTTATTTTTAAACTATTATAATAATAATATTTTATATTATTAATAATATTAATACAAGATTTAAAAAATAATTATTTATATTTAAGTTATATTAATAATAATATTATTATTATTTTTTATATATATTTATAATAATTTTTAATTAATTAATATAATAATTTTAATATAATATATAATTTATATTTAAATTCAAAATTTTTAATTTATTAATAATTAGTTATTAATTTTATTTATATTAATAAATTTATATTATTTTATCAATAGTATATAAATAAGTAGGAGTTTTTAATGAAAATTCGTCCATTACATGATCGTATTATAGTAAAACGTAAAGATGTTGAATCTAAATCATCTGGTGGTATAGTTCTTACAGGAACATCTGCTGGTAAATCTAATAGAGGAAAAGTAATTGCTGTAGGAAAAGGTCGTATACTTGATAATGGAAGTATTAAAAAACTTGATGTTAAAATTGGTGATATAGTTATTTTTAATGATGGTTATGGTATAAAATCTGAAAAAATTGATAATAAAGAAATTTTAATTATGTCTGAAAATGATGTGTTAGCTATTATTGATTAATATTTTAATTTTTTTTTAAATTAAGGAATATTTTTATGACAGCTAAAGATGTAAAATTTGGTAATGATGCT
The DNA here is from genome assembly GCA_036689235.1 of Candidatus Stammera capleta. GTDB lineage: Bacteria > Pseudomonadota > Gammaproteobacteria > Enterobacterales > Enterobacteriaceae > Stammera > Stammera capleta_Q. The sequence goes on from CP144769.1 coordinate 2,331, forward strand.
AGAATAAAAATTTTACGTGGAGTAAATATTTTAGCAGATGCAGTAAGAGTAACTTTAGGACCTAAAGGTCGTAATGTAGTTTTAGATAAATCTTTTGGTGCACCATCTATTACTAAAGATGGAGTATCAGTTGCAAGAGAAATAGAATTAGAAGATAAATTTGAAAATATGGGTTCTCAAATGGTAAAAGAAGTAGCTTCTAAAGCAAATGATGTTGCTGGTGATGGAACTACTACTGCTACAGTTTTAGCTCAATCTATAGTTAATGAAGGTTTAAAAGCTGTTGCTGCAGGAATGAATCCTATGGATTTAAAAAGAGGTATAGATAAAGCTGTTAATTCTGCTGTTATAGAATTAAAAAAAATATCTGTTCCTTGTTTAGATTCTAAATCTATTGCTCAAGTTGGTACTATTTCTGCAAATGCTGATGAAACAGTTGGTGCTTTAATTGCTAAAGCTATGGAAAAAGTTGGAAAAGAAGGAGTTATAACTGTTGAAGAAGGTACTGGATTACAAGATGAACTAGATGTTGTAGAAGGAATGCAATTTGATAGAGGTTATTTATCTCCTTATTTTATTAATAAAAGTGATTCTGGTATTGTAGAATTAGATAATCCTTATATTTTATTAGTAGAAAAAAAAATATCTAATATTCGTGAAATATTACCTATATTAGAATCTGTAGCTAAATCAAATAAACCTTTATTAATAATTTCTGAAGATGTTGAAGGAGAAGCTTTAGCTACATTAGTAGTAAATAATATGAGAGGTATTGTTAAAGTATCTGCAGTTAAATCTCCTGGTTTTGGTGATCGTCGTAAATCTATGTTACAAGATATTGCTATATTAACTGGAGGAACAGTTATTTCTGAAGAAGTTGGAATGGAATTAGAAAAATCTAATATTAATGATTTAGGTAATTGTAAAAAAGTAATAATTAATAAAGATACTACTACAATAATTGATGGATCTGGTTGTCAAAAAGAAATATCTAAAAGAATAAATAATATTCGTCAACAAATAGATGAATCTACTTCTGATTATGATAAAGAAAAATTACAAGAAAGAGTAGCTAAATTAGCTGGAGGAGTCGCTGTATTAAAAGTAGGAGCTGCTACAGAAGTAGAAATGAAAGAAAAAAAATCTAGAGTAGAAGATGCTTTACATGCTACTAGAGCTGCTGTTGAAGAGGGTGTAGTTCCTGGAGGAGGAGTAGCTTTAGTAAGAGTAGCAGAAAGATTAAGTAATTTAACTGCTCAAAATGAAGATCAAAATGTAGGTATTAGAGTTGCTTTAAGAGCAATGGAATCTCCTTTACGTCAAATAGTATCTAATACTGGAGATGAACCTTCAGTTGTAGCTAATAATGTTAAAGCTGGTAGTGGAAATTATGGTTACAATGCTGCTACAGAAAAATATGGTGATATGATAGATATGGGTATTTTAGATCCTACAAAAGTTACTCGTTCTGCTTTACAATATGCTGCTTCTGTTGCTGGATTAATGGTTACTACAGAATGTATGATAACTGATTTACCTAAAGAAGATAATAAATCAGATTTAAATGCACCTAATCCTTCTATGAATGGTGGAATGGGTGGAATGGGTGGAATGATGTAATTTAATTATATATATATTAAATTATATTTTTATATAAATAATTAAAATTAAATATTAAAGTCCTTTTAAGGACTTTAATATTAATTTATTTTTATTTTTCTTTTATAAATAATTTATAATACTTTATGTTAAATTTAAAAAAAATAATTAATAATCTTAAAAAAAATAAAAATAATATTGGTTCTATTAAATTTCAAATATTTTTATTAAGTTATCGTATAAATAATTTACAAAAACATATTTTTAATTTTAAAAAAGATTTTCATAATAAGTTAGGTTTATTAAAACTAATATTTCGTCGTCGTAGATTTTTAAAATATATAAAAAATAATAATATAAATGAATATAATTTTATTATTAAAAAATTAAAGTTACGTTATTAATTTTAATTATTTATATATTTTATAAACATTTAATTACAAAGGAATTTAATTTGTTTAATAATAATATTTTAAAATTTAGTTATGGTAAAAATATAATTAAATTAGAAAATGGTTATATAGCTCGTCAATGTACTTCTTCTATTATAGCTAGTATGAATGATACTGTTGTTGTTGTTACTTTAGTTTATAATGATGAAATAAAAAATGACCAAAATTTTTTACCTTTAACTGTTCATTATCAAGAAAAATTTTATTCTATAGGTAAAATTCCTGGAAGTTTTTTTAGAAGAGAAGGTAGGCCTAGTGATGTTGAAATAATTATCTCAAGATTGATTGATAGATCTATACGTCCATTATTTAATGATAAATTTTTATATAATATTCAAATAGTTATTAATGTTATTTCAGTTAATCCTCAAATTAGTACTGATATTATATCTATAATAGCGGTTTCAGCTGTTTTAAAAATTTCAGGTATAAATGATATTGAATCTTTAGGAGTAGCAAGAGTTGGATATATAAATAATAAATATATATTAAATCCAACTTTAAATGAAATTATAATAAGTAAATTAAATTTAATTGTTGTAGGTACAAATGATGCTATTTTTATGATAGATTGTTCTTCTAAAAATATTAATGAAAATTATATTTTTAATGGTATAAATTTTGCTTATGATAATTATAAATGTTTAATAAATAATATTAATAAATTTTCTTTAATATGTAAAAAAAGTAATTTAATTAATAATATTAATAATAATATTATTAATAATAAATTTTTTTCTGATAATTTAGATAATTATATATATGATTATTGTATAAAAAAAATAAAATCTATATATTTACAAAAATATAATAAAAAAGAAAGAATAAAATTATTAAATGATATTAAAAATAATTTATTAATAGAATTATTAAATAATAATGAAAATTTTTATGAATATTTAGTTTTAAATAAAATAAATAAAATTGAAAAAGAAGTATTTATAGAAAATTTAATTAAATATGGTATTCGTATAGATGGAAGAAAAGAAAATGATATTAGAAATATAGATATTAAAATAGGATTTTTACCTAAAAGAGTACATGGATCTTCTCTTTTTACTAGAGGAGAAACTCAAGCTTTAGTTACTATTACTTTAGGTACTTTAAAAGATGCTCAAAGTTTTGATGATATTCTTTTAGGTGAACGTTTAGATAATTTTATATTTCATTATAATTTTCCTCCGTATTCCGTTGGAGAAATTGGAAATATAGGTATTCCTAAACGTAGAGAAATTGGTCATGGTTATTTAGCTAAAAAAGGTATAATTCCTATATTACCTAATATTAAAAAATTCCCTTATACTATACGTATAGTTTCTGATATAATGGAGTCTAATGGTTCTTCTTCTATGGCTTCTGTTTGTGGAGCTTCTTTAGCTTTAATGGATGCTGGTGTTCCTATTAAATGTCATGTTGCTGGTATATCTATGGGTTTAATAAAAACTTCTAAAAAAAATTTTATTATTTCAGATATAATTGGTGATGAAGATAGATTAGGTGATATGGATTTTAAAGTAGTTGGAACAAATACAGGTATTACTGCATTGCAAATGGATATGAAAACTAAAGGTATTGATCTAAATAATATTCATGAATCTTTGAAAAAAGCTAATGTTTCTAGATTATATATATTAAATAAAATGAATTATAAAATTAAATTTTCTAGATCTTATTTATCTCCTTATTGTCCTAAAATATATAAATTTAAAGTAGATGTAAATAAAATTAAAGATATTATTGGAAAAGGTGGTTCTGTAATAAAATATCTTACTCAAAAAAATAATTGTTTAATTGAAGTTAATAATGATGGATTAATAAATATTGTATCTAATAATAAAATTAACGCAATTAACACTATAAAAGATATAAAAGAAATTATTGGTTATAATATAAAAAAGAATTGTGTATATTTATCTAAAATTATTAAAATAGTTAATTTTGGATTATTTGTTAGTATATATAAAGGAAAAGAAAATTTAATTCATATTTCAAAAATAACATATAAAAATAAAAAAATTGATAATATTTTTAATTACTTTAAAATTGGACAATATATATATGTTAGAGTTATTGATATAGATATAAATGGAAAATTAAAATTAAGTATTGAAAATAATATTAAAATTAATAAAAATAAATTAAAATAATAAAAATTACAAAATGATTATTAATTTTTCTAGTTTTAAATTAAAAAATGAATTGTTAAAAGTTATAAAAGAAATTGGTTATAATCAACCTACTCCTATTCAATCAAAATGTATTCCTTTATTAATAAATGGATATAGTATATTAGGTATTGCTAAAACTGGTAGTGGTAAAACTGCTGCTTATATTTTACCTATATTAAATAATATAAGTAATATTTTTTTAAATTGTTTAATTTTAGTTCCTACTAGAGAATTAGCAATACAAATAAAAAATAATTTTATATTATTTTCTAAATATTTAAAAATAAAAATTTTATCTTTATATGGTGGACAAAAATATAATATTCAATTATCTAAATTAAAAGAAAATCCTAATATTATAATTTCTACTCCAGGTAGATTAATTGATTTTATTAAAAGACGCAATTTAATAAATTTTAATTATATTAAATTTTTAGTTTTAGATGAAGTAGATGAAATGTTTTGTAAAGGTTTTATTAATGATGTAAAATTTATTTTATCAAATATTAAAAGTAAATATCAAATAGCTTTATTTTCTGCTACTATATGTAATAATATAAGAAATATTATTAAAAGATTTAAATTATTTCCTAAAGAAATTAATTTATCTTTAAATAATAAAAATAAAAATATACCTAAAAATATTAAACAATTTTACTGTTTATTTTATTCTTATAAAGATAAAATTAATTTTTTAATTAATTTTTTAGAAATTGAAAAATTTAAAGCTGCTATAATTTTTGTTAAAACAAAAAGTTATACATTAAAATTATCTAATTTATTACAAATAAATGGTTATAATTGTTCTGCTTTAAATGGAGATATGAATCAAAATTTAAGAGAAAAAAATATAAATAATTTACGTAATGGAAAAATATCTATATTAATTGCTACTGATATTGCTTCTAGAGGTTTAGATATTAATAATGTTAATTTAGTAATTAATTATGATTTACCTATGGATTTTAAATCTTATATACATCGTATAGGTAGAACTGGTAGAGCTGATAATTTAGGAAAAACAATTTTATTTATTAGTAAAAAAGATATGAAATTTATATATTTTTTACAAAAAAAATTAAATATTAAAATAAATAAAATTTATTCTCCAAATAAAAATATTTTATTAAATATTAAAATAGATAAAATTATTAATTTTATTAAAGATTATATAGATAAAAAAAAACATAAAAATTTTTTTTGTAAAAAAATATTAGATATAATTTATGAAAAATATAAATTTATTAATGATAAAAAATTAAATTTTATTTTATTAGACTTTATATATAATATTTTTTTTTTAAATAAAAAATTATAGGTGATAATGGAATTGAACCATTGACCTTCTCCTTGTAAAAGAGAAGCTCTACCACTGAGCTAATCACCTATTTATTTTTTACTTTTATTTTGGAGTTGGCGGGATTCGAACCCGCGTCCAAAACAACTAATTTTATTGATAATACATGTTTATTTTATTTTATAATTTTTTAATTATTTAAAATAAAAAAAATAAATAATTAAATAGTCTATAAATTATTTATTATAGATATAGACACTCTATAATATTTCTCTTTTAAAATTACATTTTTTATATATCTAAAGAGATAAAAACAATATAAAAAACGTCTTTATAGCTTATTAAGCTGCTAAAGCATAATTATTACTATTTGCAACTATTATTTACGGTTTTTAACGCGGCCAACCGTCACCTCGACATGATCAAATAAAATTTGTATATTTTGTCAAATCCTAAACAACCCCTTTTTTGTAAATTTATTATGAATTATATATATATTTTTTTTAAAAATCAATATTATTTTTTTTTTTTAATATTTTATTAATTATATATTTTTTTTTATTATATTTTTTTTTACCTTTTGCTATACCTATTATTATTTTTATTCATATATTATATAATATTATTGATATTGGAATTATTGTATATCCTTTTAATTTTATTTTATTACTTAAATATTGTATTTCTTTTTTTTTTAATAAAATTTTTATATCTTTTTTTTTTTTAAAAAAAATATTTTTATAATTATTTATATTATAATTAGTTAGATATAAATTTTTTTTTTTAATTTTTATATAACTATTTTTTATATCTATTTCTTTTTTTTTTATTAATTTTACTTGTCATCCTTTTAATACTATTCCTGCTTTAATTTTTTCTTCTATTTTATAATTTAAATATATTTTTTTATTTATTATTTTTATTTTTTTTTTTTTTTTTTTCATTTATTTATTTTATTTAATATTATTTATAATTTTATTATATATTTATTAGTATAATATATATATTTTAATTTTTTAAAAAAAAATATTTTAAGGAATAATTATTATGAATAATAAAAAAAAAAAAAATACTAAAAGTAATTCTATAAAAGAAAATGAAAAAAATATAAATGATTTAGATTTATTAAATAATAAGATTAAAAATTTAAAGAATAAATTAAATATAAGAAATAGTAATTTAGATATTTTTAAAAAAAAAATATCTGATTTAAAAAAAAAAATATCTAATATTAATTTACGTTATTATGCAGATATTGATAATATCAATAAACGTAATGAAAAAAATATTAGTAAAATATATAAATATAGTTTAGAAAAATTTATATATGATATATTACCTATAATAGATAATTTAAAAAATGTTTTAAAAAATATAAAAAATAAAAAATTAGAAAATATTACATATGAAGGTATAAAATTAACTTTAAAAGATTTTATTTCTATTATAAAAAAATTTGGAGTATCTATTATAAATAAAATTAATATTCCTTTTAATCCTGATTATCATCAAGCTATGTCTATTTTAGAATGTGATAAAAAAGATAAAGATAATTATATAGTAGATATTTTACAAGAAGGTTATATATTAAATGGTAGATTATTAAGACCAGCTATGGTAAAAGTTTTTAAATTTATAGTTAAATAACTTGTTTTTTTTTTTTTATTTTGTTAAAATTTTATAATATAGGCCCTTTAGCTCAGTGGCAGAGCAAGCGACTCATAATCGCTTGGTCATTGGTTCGAATCCAATAAGGGCCATATTATTTTATTAATATTTTTTTTTATTTTTAATTAAAATATAAATTTTATAATAATATATAATTAATAATAAATTTATTTATTTAAAAAAAAATAATAAAAATAATAAAAATAATAAAAATAATAAAAATAATAAAAATAATAAAAATAATAAAAATAATAAAAATAATAAAAATAATAAAATAATAATTTTATTTTAAGTATTTTTTTAATTTATGATGTTTTATAATAGTTTTTTTTTTTTTTTTTAATAAATCAATAAAATTGTAAGAATCTTTTATTTTAAATTTTCCTATTTTTGTCCTTTTTAATTTTAATATATATGCTCCACATTTTAATTTATTACCTATATCATTTATAATACTTCTTATATATGTTCCTTTTGAACATTTTATTTTTAATTTTATTATTTTTTTTTTTATTTTATTTATTTTTATTTTATATATATAAATATATTTTTTTTTTTTTATATTTATACCTTTAATTGCATATTTATATAAAGGTTTACCTTTATATTTACATGCTGAATATATAGGTATTTTATGTAATATTTTTCCTTTATATTTTTTTATTATTTTATATATATTTTTTTTTATTTTTTTATTTGATATATTTTTTTTTTTAATTATATATCCATAAGCATCATATGTATTTGTTTTTTCGCCTAATTTAATTGTTATTTTATAAGTTTTTTTTTTTTTAATAATTTTATTAAATAATTTATTTGTTTTTCCAAAAGCTATTAATAGTAAACCTGATGATATAGGATCTAAAGATCCTATATATCCTATTTTTTTTTCTTTTAATATTTTTTTTATTTTTTTTAATGCATTATTTGAAGTTATACCAATAGGTTTATTAAATAATAATAAACCATTTTTTTTATTTAACATTATTTTTATTTATTTTATTTATTTTTTTATATAAATTATTTATTTTATCTAAAAAAATATCATATTTAAAATTAATTTTTATTATTTTTTTAATATAAATTTTTTTTCTTAATTCTTTAATTATATATTTATTATTTTTTTTTAATTTATTTATATAATAATTTATAATATTTTTTTTTATTTTTTTTATAAAATTTATATATATATCTATTTTAGATAAATCTTTTGAAATAAATATATAATTTATATTAATAAAAAAATTTTTTTTAAATAAATAATTACATTTTAAAAATATAATTTTTGTAATTTGTTTTTGTATTTCTTTATTTATTTTATTATATTTTATTTCTTTTTTCATTATATTGATAAAATTATATCTCCTATTTTAATTTTATTAAAATTTTTTATATTTATTCCACATTCCATATTTTTTTTAGCTATTTCAATATTTTTTTTAAATTCTTTTATAGAATTTATTTTACCTTTAAAAATTATTTTTTTATTTCTAATTATTTTTATATTATTATTTTTATTAATTATTCCTTCTGTTATTTTACATCCTGCAATTAAATTAAATTTTGAAATTTTAAATATATTTTTAATTATTGCTTTTCCTAAATATTTTTTTTTTTTTGTTTTTTTATTTTTATTTTTTATTATTTTTTTAATTTTATTAAATAATTTATATATTATTTTAAAAAAATATATTTTTTCTTTATAATTTTCTCTTTTTTTTTTAATTGAATTATCTATTTTAATATTATATGCTAAAATTATTGATTTAGTTGTATTGGATAATATTAAATCATTTTTATTAATATTTCCTATAGAAATATTTATTATATTTAATTTATTTTTTATTTTTTTTTTTATTCATTTTTTTATTGTATTTAATGATCCATAATTATTACATTTTATTATAGTATTTATTATATTTTTTTTATTTTTTTTAAATAATTTTTCTATATTATTATTATTATTATTATTATTATTATTATTTTTATTATTTTTATTATTTTTATTATTATAATTTCTTATTTTTATTATATTTTTTACTAATTTTATATCTTTAATAATTATAATTTTTTTTCCTGATAAATCTTTATTTGGTAATCCTAATATTTTACCTGGAATTGAAGGTAATAATTTATTAATTTTATTATTATTATTATCATATATACATTTTATTTTTGAATATTTATTTTTATATAAAATTATATTTCCTACTTTAAGTATTCCACGTTTTAATATAATATAATTTATTGGACCTTTTTTTTTATCTATACTAGATTCAATTATCATTCCTGATGATATATTTTTATTTATATTAGTTCTTAAATTTATTTTTTTTGATAATTTTAAAATATATTTTTTTATTTTTTTTATACCTTTTTTATATTTTGTAGATGTTTTTATAAATATATTTTTTAAGTTTGTTTTATTTAAATTTAATTTATATTTATATATTTTTTTTTTTATTATTTCTATATTATATTTATAATTAATTTTATCTATTTTATTTAATATAATTATTATTGGTATGTTATTATTTTTAATATATTCTATTATTTTTTTAGTTTCTTTTGTTATTCCGTCATCTATAGAAATAACTAATATAATTAAATCTGTTATTTTAAAAATTTTATTTTTCATATTATTAAATACTGAATGACCGGGTGTATCTAATATTGTAAATTTATATTTTTCATTATTTATATAATATGAATTTATATTTTGAGTTATATTTCCTTTTTCATTTATATTTATATTTTTATTTAAACATTTTATTAGTGATGTTTTTCCATGATTTACATGACCTATTATTGTAATAATTGGTGGTCTTAAATATTTTTTGTTATTTTTATAATATTTTCTTATTTTTTTTATTATATTTAATTTTAATTTTAATAATTTATTTTTTTTTTCTATTTTATTATAACTATTATTATTTATTTTTTTTATATTTTTATTTTTTAATTTATTTTTAAATATTTTTTTATTTTTAAATATTTTTTTTCTTTTAAATATTTTTTTTTTTTTATTTATAAATTTATTTTTTATATATTTTTTTTTAAACATTTTATTTATTGTTATTATTATTAATTATTAAGACTAGATACATTAATTTTTAATCCTATTAATTTAGATGATAATTTTATATTTTGTCCTTTTTTTCCTATTATTTGTGATAAATTTTTTAATTTTACATTTATATTTATTATTTTTTTTATTTTATTAATTTTAAAATTAAATATTTTTATAGGATACATTATATTTATAAGAAATTTTTTTATATTTTTGTTTCATAAAATTATATCTATTTTTTCTCCTAATAATTCATTAGATATAGCTTTTATTCTTGAACCTCTTATACCTACGCATGCTCCTATTGGATCTATTTTTTTATCTTTACTTATAACTGCTATTTTAGATCTTAAACCTGGTTTTCGTGATATAGATTTTATTTTTATAATATTATTTTTTATTTCAGGTATTTCTATTTTTAATAATTCAATTAAAAAATTTATTTTAGATCTTTGTAATAATATGTTATAATTATTTTTATATTTTTTATCTATATAATATATTAGACCTTTTATTTTTTTACCTATTTTAAGATTTTTTTTTAAAAATAAATTTTTATTTAATATTTTAGCTTCTAAATCATTTTCTATATCTATAATTATATATTTTTTATTTATTTTTTTTATAAATCCAGTTATAATTTTTTTTTTTTTTTTTAATATTTTTTTAAAATTTTTTATCTTTTTTGCTTCTTTTATTTTTTGTATTATTATTTTTTTTATTTTTTGTGTAGTTATTCTATCAAAATTTATTTTTTTTATTTTATTTTCTATAAAATCACCAATTTTAATTTTTTTATTTTTATTTATAACTTTATTTAAATTTATTTCTTTATTTGGTTCTTTTACTTTTTTAACTACTATTCTTCTTTTATATATATAAAATTTTCCATTTTTTTTATTTATATATATTCTTATATTTATTTTTTTTTTATATTTTTTTTTTATTACTATATTTAAAGCATTTTCTAATACTTTAAAAATTTTTTTTTTAGATAAAGATTTTTCATTAGATAAAGCTTCTGCAACTGCTAAAATTTTTTTATTCATCTTAGCATATTCTCCAAAATAATATTAAATATTAAATAAATTTAATTAATATATTAACTTAAATAATTTATTTTAGATTTTTAAATAAATAATTTATTATATATTAATATATTTATTATAAAAAATATTATTTTAAATTATATTAAATACCGGGAACGGGACTCGAACCCGTATTTTAAAAATAAACTATCTCCTCAAGATAGCGTGTTTACCAATTTCACCATCCCGGTTTATTTTTTTTTATTTAAATTATTTTAATATTTTAATATTATTTATTTTTTTATTAATATTATTTATTTTAATATTATTTATTAAATTTAATAATATACATATTATATAAAATAATATTGATATAATAATGATTATATTATTAATTGTATTTTTTATTAAATTAGATGTTATTATAGTATTATTATTTTTATTATTTGTATGTAATCCAATTATATTATTTTCATTATTATAAAAAATTATTAAAGTAATTAAAGTTATACATATAAATATAAGTATTATTGAAAATAATATGTACATTTTTTCCTTTTATTTTTTTTTATATATATATTATATAATATTTATTTCTTTAAATTTTTAAATATTATTTTTTTAATTTGTTTTCTATTTAATGTTTCATATTTTATTAATTTTTTTTTCATTATATGAAGAATATTTATATTTTTTAATAATATTTTTTTTGCTTTTAAATAATTTTTATCTATTATTTTTTTTATTTCTTTATCTATATTTTTTAATGTATAGTCTGAAATATATTTATTTTTGTAGTTATTTAATATTACTTTATCTTCATTATAAAATAATGGTCCAATTTTTTTTGAAAATCCTCATTTTGTTACCATTTTTTTAGCTATAGATGTTGCTATTTTTATATCATTACTTGATCCTATAGATATATTTTTTTTTCCATATATTATTTCTTCTGCTATTCTTCCAGCATATAATGTAGAAATTTGGCTTTCTAATTCTTTTTTATTTATATTTATATTATCATTTTCTGGTAAAAAAAATGTTGTTCCTAATGATTTTCCTCTAGGGATTATTGTAATTTTATATACTTTATTATGATCTTTAAGTAATTCTCCTACTATTGCATGTCCTGATTCATGATAAGCAAATAATTCTTTTTGTTTTTTTGTAATTATTAAAGATTTTCTTTCTGATCCCATAATTATTTTATCTTTTGCTTTTTCAATTTCTTCTGTTGATATATTTTTTTTATTATTTTTTATTGCATTTAATAAAGATTCATTTATTAAATTAGATATATCTGCTCCTGAAAATCCCGGTATACTTTTTGCTATATTTTTTATATTTATATTTTTATCAATTGGTTTTTTTTTTATATGAATTTTAAGTATTTTAATTCTTTCTTTTAAATTAGGTAAATCTATAATTATTTTTTTATCAAATCTACCAGGTCTTATTAATGCTTTATCTAAAACGTCAGGTCTATTTGTTGCTGCTATAATTATTATTCCTTTATTATTATTAAATCCATCCATTTCAACTAACATTTGATTTAATGTTTGTTCTCTTTCATCATTTCCATTACTTGATATTCCACTTCTATGTTTTCCTATTGCGTCTATTTCATCTATAAAAATTATACAAGGAGAGTTTTTTTTTGCTTTTTTAAACATATTTCTTACTCTTAACGCTCCCATTCCAACAAATATTTCTATAAAATCAGATCCAGATATATTATAAAAAGGTACTTTAGATTCTCATGCTATTGCTTTAGCTAATAAAGTTTTTCCTGTTCCTGGTGGTCCTATTATTAAAATTCCTTTAGGTATTTTAACTCCTAATTTTATAAATTTATTAGGATTTTTTAAGTATTCTATTATTTCATTTATATCTTCTTTAATTTCTTTATATCCTGCTACATCTTTAAATGTTATTTTATTATTATTTTTATTTAAAATTTTTGCTTTATTTTTTTCAAAAAATTTAAAATTTTTATTATTTTTATATATTTTTTTAATATTATATATTAATATAATAGCTATTATAATTAAAGGTAATCATGATATTATTTTTAGTATAAATATATTTGATTTTTTTATTGGAATACTACTAATTTTAATATTTTTTTTTATTATTTTTTTTAGAAGATTTTCATTTTTTATTGGTATATATGTAATATATTTATTATTATTTTTTTTAGTTACATTTATTTCTTTTCCATTTACTTTTATTTTTTTTATTTTATTATTTTTAATATCTCATAAAAAACTAGAATAATCTATTTTAGATATTTTTTTTTTAAATATAAAACTATAAGTTATATATATAATTATTATAGAAATTATTAATCAAAAAAATAAATTTTTTATCATATATTTAAATTTAATTTAATTTAAAATTTTTTATATTTTAAAGCAATTATATATATTTCTTTTGAAAATTTATTTGAAGATTTAGGTTTATAAATTTTAATTATTTTAAATATATTTTTTATTTTTTTTAAAATATAAGAAAAATTTTCCCCTAAAAAAACTTTAATTACAAAATTTCCATTATTATATAATTTTTTTTTAACTAATATTATAATATTTTTTATTATTCTTTTAAATTTAGGATTATCTATTTCTTTTATACCTGAAATATTTGGTGATATATCTGATAAAATAACATTTATATTATATAATTTAGTTATTTTAATTATTTTTTTAATTGTTTTTATATCACATATATTTCCTTTAATAAAATTTACATTTTTAATTTTTTTTATTTTTAAAATATCACAACTAAATATTTTATTTATGTTTCTAATTTTTTTTGATAAAAATTTAGATCAACCTCCTGGATATGAACCTAAATCTATTATATTATTTTTTTTTTTAATTATTTTATATTTTTTTTGTATTTCTTTAATTTTAAATCAAGATCTTGATCTTAAATTTAATTTTCTTGCTATTTTTGTATATTTATTATTTAATATTATTTTTTTTTTTTCATTTTTTTATTATATTATTGTTATTTATTAATATATATATATATATGTATATATTAATATTATTTTAAATTAGAATATTAAATATTATATAATATATAAAATATATATATATATTAATTAAATTTTATTTTGTTAATTATTTATTATATTTATAATTTTTTTTTTTTTTTTTCCTTTAATTTTAAATTCTACTTTTCCATTTTTTGTTGCATATATTGTATGATCTTTACCTAATTTAGTATTTAATCCTGAATAAAATTTTGTACCTCTTTGTTTAACAATTATATTTCCTGAATATATATATTCTCCACCAAAATGTTTTATTCCTAATCTTTTTGAGTGAGAATCTCTACCGTTTTTAGTAGAACCACCAGCTTTTTTATGTGCCATTTTTTTTTCTTATATATTTTATATTGATTTTTGTTAATTCTTGTCTATGACCATATTTTCTTTTATAATTTTTTCTTCTTTTAAATTTTATTATATTTATTTTTTTAGTTTTAATGTTTTTTATAATTTTTATTTTTATTAAAAATAATTTTTTATCTTTTTTTTTATAAAAAATTTTATTATTATAATATATTAATATTATATTTTTATTTTTAATAAAAAATTCTTTTTTTTTTTTATAATCTATTTTATCTATATATATATTTATATTTTTTTTAATTTTATATTGTTTTTTTTTTATTTTAATTATTGCATACATTTTAAATACCATTTTATTAAATATAATTTAATTTATATAAATTTTAAGAATATTTATTATATAATATTTATATATCATATTTATATTAATATAAATAATTTATTTATTATATAATTTTAATAAAGATATATTAATTGTATATATATATGTTATATATTGTATTAATTATTTAGGAATATAATAATATAATGTTTAAAAAAATTAGAGGTATTTTTTCTAATGATTTATCGATTGATTTAGGTACAGCAAATACTTTAATTTATGTTAAAAATAAAGGTATTATTTTAAATGAGCCTTCTGTAGTTGCTATTAGAAAAGATAGAATTGATTCTTCTAAAATTGTTGCTGCAGTTGGTTATCAAGCTAAACAAATGTTAGGTCGTACACCTGGTAATATTTGTGCTATTAGACCTATGAAAGATGGTGTAATTGCAGATTTTTTTATTACTGAAAAAATGTTACAGTATTTTATAAAAAAAGTTCATACTAATAGTTTTATTAAACCTAGTCCTCGTGTTTTAATTTGTGTTCCTGTAGGAGCTACTCAAGTAGAAAGAAGGGCAATTAAAGAATCAGCTATAGGAGCTGGAGCTAGAGAAGTTTTTTTAATTGATGAACCAATGGCTGCAGCTATTGGTGCTAATTTACCTGTTTCTGAACCAACTGGTTCTATGATTATAGATATAGGAGGAGGTACTACAGAAGTAGCAATTATATCTTTAAATGGTATTGTTTATTCTTCTTCAGTTCGTATAGGTGGGGATAAATTTGATGAATCTATTATAAATTATATACGTAGAAATTATGGTTCTTTAATTGGTGAAGTTACTGCAGAAAAAATTAAAAATACTATAGGTTGTGCTTATTCTAATTCTTCTATATTAAAAATTGAAGTTCGTGGTAGAAATATGGCTGAAGGTGTTCCTAGAAGTTTTATATTAAATTCTAATGAAATTTTAGAATCTTTACAAGATTCTTTAAATGGAATAATAAGTGCAATTATGGTTGCTTTAGAACAATGTCCACCTGAATTAGCATCTGATATTTCTGAAAGAGGTATGGTTCTTACTGGAGGTGGTGCATTATTAAGAGATTTAGATACTTTAATAATAGAAAGAACTTCAATTCCTGTAATAATTGCTGATGATCCTTTAACTTGTGTTGCTAGAGGTGGTGGAAAAGCTTTAGATATGATAGATATTCATAATGGTGAATTATTTATTAATGAATAAATATATTAATTTTATTATATTAAATATATATGAAATTAAAAAAAATAAATCATTTTTTTATTTTTTTATTATTTTTATTTTTTTCTTTGTTTATTATATTTTTTGATATTAAATTTAATTATTTTTGTTTATTAAAATTGTTTTTTATTAAATTAAATTTTATAATTTATTTTTTTTGTAATGTAATTTATATTTATTTTAATAATAAAATTTTATATTTTAATAAAATTAATTATTTAGTTATAGAGAATAAAAAATTAATTAAAAAAAATATTATATTAAAAAATAAAATTTATATATTAAATAATATAAAATATCAAAATAATATTTTTAAAAAAATATTAAATATTAGATTATTAAAAAAAAAATATTTTTCTATTGTTAAATTATTATTTAATGTTTTTAAAAATTATGATTATTTATTAATAAATATATTAAATTCTAAGGATATTAAATATGGTAATTTATTATTTAATAATATTGGAATTATAGGTAAATTAATATTTATAAATAATAATTTTGGAAAAGTACAATTATTATGTGGTTATAAAAGTGTTTTTTTTGGTAAAATTTTAAGAACAGGATTAAAAGTTATTATACTAGGTTTTGGGTGTGGTAAAAAAATAAAGATTATTGATTTACCTTTAAATATTAATATTATTAAAGGAGATATAGTAGTTAATTATGATATTTATAATTATTATTTTGAATATCCAATAGGTATTGTAAATAATTTTTATGTTGATAAAAAATATGGTGGTATAGTTATTATAATTAAATCATTTATAAATTATAATAATTATTTAGATTATAATATTTTAATTAAGTAATTATTTTTTTTTTTTTAATAATATATTTTAAGGAAATAATGTATTTTAATTTTTTTTATATTTATTTTTTTATATTTATTATGAAATATTTTTTTTTTAAATTTTTGTTGTTTATATATTTATTTTTTTAATATTGTATATGTTTATATTGTTATATTTTGTTTAGATGATATTAAGTCTTTTTTTTTTAGTTTTTTTTATGGTTTATTTGTTGATTTTGTTTTTAATTTTATTTTAGGTAAAATGTTTTTAATTTATTTAATGTCTATGTATATTATGTCTTTTTTTGTAAATTTTATTAATTATATTTCAAATATAAATTTTTTTATTTTTTTATATATATATTTTTTTATATTAAATTTTTTTTTTTATATTTTTGATTTCTTTTTTTTAAATAATTTTATTAAATGTAATTTTTTTTTTACTTCTTTATTAGAAAGTTTATTATTTTTTTTAATTTTAAATATTTTAAATGATATTAATTTTTTTTTTAAATATTAGAGTTTTTTATGTTTAAAAATGTAATTTATAAAAATATATTAGAAAAAAATAATATTTCAGAAAATGATTTATTAAATTTTATTTCTGATTTACCTTCAGGTAATTTATTTTATAGTGATATTTTTTTACAAAATAGTATTATTGAATCTTTATCTCTAGAACAAAAAATTATTAAGAATAATTTTTTAAAGATTATTAATGGTTTTAGTACTAGAGTAATTCATGGTGATAAAACTATTTTTTATTGTTCTAATAATATTAGTTTTAATTCTATATTAAATAGTATTAAAAATATTAATAAAATATATTTTAATAAAAATATTTTAAGTAAATTTAATATGATTTTTTTACCTAATATTACATCTTATTATGAAATTAAATCTCCTATAAATTTTAATTTAAATAAAAATAAAATAGATTTATTATTTTATTTAGATAATTATATAAGAAAAAAGGATAAACGTATTAAATATGTTTATCTAAATTTATTTAGTACATATGATATAGTTTTAATAATATCTACTGATAATGTTTTTATAGGTGATATTAGACCTTTAATTAATTTATCTATAAAAATAAAATTAGAAGATAAATTAAATCAAGAAATTGGTTTTAGTGGTGGGGGAGGACGTTATTCATATGATGAATTTATATCTATAAAAAAATATGGTTATAATTTTTTAGAATGTTTGGCGGATGAATCTATTAGAATGGGATTAAATAATTTGAATGCTATACAATCTCCATATGGAATTTTTCCTGTTATTTTAGGTTCTGGTTTACCTGGAATTTTATTACATGAAGCTGTTGGTCATGGTTTAGAAGGAGATTCTATTAGAAAGAATACTTCTATATATTATAATTTATTAGGTAAAAAAGTTGCTTCAAATTATTGTACTGTAATAGATAATCCTACTTTAAATAATAAAAGAGGTTCTTTGAATATAGATGATGAAGGAACAATAACAAAGAAAAATATATTAATTAAAAATGGTATTTTAAAATCTTTTATGTTAGATAAATTAAATGCTAGATTGATGAATTTAAATTCTACGGGTAATGCTAGAAGAGAATCTTATAATTTTTTACCTATTCCTAGAATGACTAATACTTATATGTTACCTGGTAAATATAATTTAAAAGATTTAATTAATAGTATAGATTATGGTTTATATATAATTAATTTATCTGGAGGTCAAGTTGATATAACTTCTGGTAAGTTTGTATTTACAATATCTGAAGGATATTTAATAAAAAATGGTAGAATAATTAATTCTATTAAATTAGCTACTTTAATAGGTTCTAATATAAAAATAATGAATAATATAAGTATGATTTCTAATAATTTAGAATTTGATAATGGATTAGGAATTTGTGGTAAAGAAGGTCAAAATATTCCTGTATGTGTAGGTCAACCTGCTTTAAAAATAGATTCTATTATGATTGGTGGTATTAAAGTTTAATATTTAATATGAGTTTTATATGAATAAAATTAATTGATATTTAATTGATTCTAAAGAAAAAATTTTAGGTAGATTAATTACTAAAGTTGTTTATTTTCTTATGGGTAAACATAAATATAATTATTTACCTTATGTTGATAATGGTGATTATGTTATTTTAATTAATACTAAATATATTAAAGTAACTGGTAATAAAAGAAAAAATAAAATTTATTATCGTCATAGTGGTTATGTAGGAAATTTAAAAAGTATTTCTTTTAGAGAGATGATTATAAAATCTCCAAAGTATATTATTACTCATTGTGTTAGAGGTATGTTACCTAAAAATAAATTAGGAAGAAAATTTATTAAAAGATTAAAAATATATAATGATTCTTATCATTTGCATATTTCTCAAAAACCTATTTTAGTTAATATTTAAGGATAATTTATGTTATATAGTACAGGTAGACGTAAAACTTCTTCTGCAAGAATTTTTATGAAAAATGGTGTTGGAAAAATATATATTAATAATTTATATTTTAAAAAATATTTTTTTTGTAAAATTAAAAGAAAAATTATTTTATTTCCTTTTAAAATTATAAAAGGAAAATATGATTTTTTTTTTAATAAATTTAATTTTTATATAACTGTAAAAGGAGGTGGAATTTCTAGTCAAGCTATTGCTATAAAACATGGTATAAGTAGAGTTTTATTAAAATATAATAATAATTTTAAAAAAAAATTTAAATTATATAGATTAATTACTCGTGATTCTAGAAAAGTAGAAAGAAAAAAATATGGTTTTATAAAATCTCGTTGTAAACATCAATATTCAAAACGTTAATTTATATATTTAGTTAATTATTTTGTAATTTTATTATATTTTAAAATTTTAAAAAAAAAATATGGAATAAATATTTATGCGTAATTATGAAATTATTTTAATAATATCTGTAGATAATAATATTTATATAAATGATATAGTAAAATATTATTCTAATATAATAAATAAAGATGGTAAATTATATAAATTAGAAAATTGAGGTTTAAGAAAATTAGCATATAATATTAAAAATAATAATGAAGCTTATTATATTTTTATGAATATTAAAGTTAGTGTTGATTTAATTAATATTTTAAGTAATGATTTAAAATTGAATAAAAATATTTTAAGATTTTTAATTATAAAAAAAAAAAATATTGAAATTAATAAATCTTTTATTTTTTCTAAAATTAATAATAATAATGATTAATATAATATATATATATATATATATTTTAGGATAATATATGTTTAAATTAAATAAAAGTAAAAAATTTTGTTATTTTAAATTAAATAAATTTAAAGAGATTGATTATAAAAATATAGATATTTTAAAAAAATATATAACTGAATGTAATAGAATAATGCCTTCTAGAATTACAGGTGTTTCTTCAAAATTTCAGAGAAAATTATCAAAGGCTATTAAAATAGCGAGATATTTGGCTTTAATTCCTTATACTGATTTACATCAAAATATTTAGGATTTATATGGTTAAAATTATTATTTTAAAAAAAAGTATTTTAGGTAATGTTGGTGATATAATTAGTGTAAAATTTGGTTATGCTAGAAATTATTTAGTTCCTTATAATAAAGCTTTATATTTTAATAAAAAAAATTTAGATTTATTTAATGAAAAAAAAAAGGTAATTAATAAAATTAAAAATAAAAGAATAAAAGATTTTAATAAATTTTATAATAAAATAATTTTATTATCTCCTATGAATTTATATTATAGATGTAGTAGAAATGGTAAATTATTTTCTTCTTTTAAAGTATCTGATATGTGTAAAGTTTTATTTAAAAAGATAAAATTTAAAATTTCTAAAAAAAATATTTTTTTTCCTAATGGTCCTATAAAATATATAGGAAAACATATAATAAATATTATTTTTTTAAAAAATAAAAAATTAGATTTTGTTATTAATATTATTTCTATAAAATAATATATATATTAAAAAAAAAATATTTTTATTGTTTTATTCTTTTATTTTTGTTATATTATATATTATATTTGTTTTATAAGTTTTTTTTTTGTTCTTTAAAAAAATAATTAACTGTGTAAGTACTTTTAAAATATTGATGAATTTAACTTTTAAGTATTTTTTAAAAGTTATTTATTTGTTTTTATTATTTTGAAGAGTTTGATCATGGCTCAGATTGAACGCTAGCGGCAAGCTTAACACATGCAAGTCGAACGGCAGCATAAATATTTTTTTTATTTGATGGCGAGTGGCGTACGGGTGAGTAATATTTGGGAATCTACCTTAAGAAGGGGGATAACTATTGGAAACGATAGCTAATACCGCATTATATTATTTATTTTTATATAATTAAAGTGGGGGATCTTTTTTTTTAGACCTCACGTCTTAAGATGAGCTCAAATAGGATTAGCTAGTAGGTAAGGTAAAGGCTTACCTAGGCTTTGATCCTTAGCTGGTCTGAGAGGATGATCAGCCACACTGGAACTGAGATACGGTCCAGACTCCTACGGGAGGCAGCAGTGGGGAATATTGCACAATGGGGGAAACCCTGATGCAGCTATGCCGCGTGTATGAAGAAGGCCTTAGGGTTGTAAAGTACTTTCAGTAAGGAAGAAGATAAATATACTAATAATATATTTATTTGACGTTACTTACAAAAGAAGTATCGGCTAACTCCGTGCCAGCAGCCGCGGTAATACGGGGGATGCAAGCGTTAATCGGAATTATTGGGCGTAAAGAGCATGTAGGTGGTTTATTGTGTCAGATGTGAAATCCCTAAGCTTAACTTAGGAACTGCATTTGAAACTAATAAACTAGAGTATCGTAGAGGAAGGTGGAATTCCAGGTGTAGCGGTGAAATGCGTAGATATCTGGAGGAATATCAGTGGCGAAGGCGGCCTTCTGGACGAATACTGACACTAAAGTGCGAAAGCATGGGGAGCAAACAGGATTAGATACCCTGGTAGTCCATGCCGTAAACGATGTCAATTTGAAAGTTGTAATTTTTTATATTGTGACTTTCGTAGCTAACGCGTTAAATTGACCGCCTGGGGAGTACGACCGCAAGGTTAAAACTCAAATGAATTGACGGGGGCCCGCACAAGCGGTGGAGCATGTGGTTTAATTCGATGCAACGCGAAGAACCTTACCTGGTCTTGACATCCAGCGAATTTTACAGAAATGTAGAAGTGCTTTCGAGAGCGCTGAGACAGGTGCTGCATGGCTGTCGTCAGCTCGTGTTGTGAAATGTATGGTTAAGTCCTATAACGAGCGCAACCCCTATTCTTTGTTGCCATCAGGTAAAGCTGGGAACTCAAAGAAAACTGCCAGTGATAAACTGGAGGAAGGTGGGGATGACGTCAAGTCATCATGGCCCTTACGACCAGGGCTACACACGTGCTACAATGACATATACAAAGGGTAGCAAACTTGTAAAAGTAAGCAAATCCCATAAAGTATGTCTTAATTCGGATTGAAATCTGCAACTCGATTTCATGAAGTCGGAATCGCTAGTAATCGTGTATCAGAATGTCACGGTGAATACGTTCTCGGGCCTTGTACACACCGCCCGTCACACCATGGAAGTGTATTGCAAAAGAAATAAAGTAGTTTAACCTGATATTTATTAGGAAAACTTTTATTACTTTGTGATTCATGACTGGGGTGAAGTCGTAACAAGGTAACCGTAGGGGAACCTGCGGTTGGATCACCTCCTTATTAAGGATAAATATTTTATATTGTACTGCACAGTTTTTTATTTTTTTTTGTCCTTTTCGTCTAGAGGTTAAGACATCGCTCTTTCACGGCGATAACAGGGGTTCGATTCCCCTAGAGGACGTAGTTCTTTTATAATATGTAAGACATTTTTAGATTGCGAAGTTAAGTAATTAAGCGTATATGGTGGATGCCTTGGCAATTAGAGGCGATGAAGGACGTGCAAATCTGCGAAAATCATCGATGAGTTGATAAGAAACGTTTGTAATCGGTGGTATCCTAATGGGGAAACCTAATACAATTAATATTGTATTATCATTAATTAAATAAATAGATTAATGAGGCTAACCAGGAGAACTGAAACATCTAAGTATCCTGAGGAAAAGAAATCAATTGAGATTCCCTTAGTAGTGGCGAGCGAAATGGGAAAAGCCTGGAATTTTTTTTTTAATAATTATATTAATAGAATAATTTGGAAAAATTAACAATATAAGGTGATAGTCCTGTATATTAAAATATATTTATTATTATTCTTTTAAGTAGAACGAGACACGAGTAATCTTGTTTGAAGATAGGGGGACCATCCTCTAAGGCTAAATACTACTAATTGACCGATAGTGAACTAGTACCGTGAGGGAAAGGTGAAAAGAACCCCGGTTAGGGGAGTGAAATAGAACCTGAAACCGTATACGTACAAGCAGTAGGAGCATTTTTTTTTAATGTGACTGCGTACCTTTTGTATAATGGGTCAGCGAGTTATATTTTGTAGCGAGGTTAACTTATTAAGTTTAATAAGGAAGCCATAGGGAAACCGAGTCTAAAATAGGCGTTTAGTTTCAAGATATAGACCCGAAACCCGGTGATCTAGCTATGAGCAGGTTGAAGATTAAGTAATGTTAATTGGAGGACCGAACCGACTGATGTTGAAAAATCAGCGGATGACTTGTGGTTAGGGGTGAAAGGCCAATCAAACCGGGATATAGCTGGTTCTCCTCGAAAACTATTTAGGTAGTGCCTTATGAATTTATTTTTAGGGGTAGAGCACTGTTTCAGTCAGGGGATTTTCCAATCTACTAATCTGATGCAAACTCCGAATACTAAAAATATTATCATAGGAGACACACATTGGGTGCTAAGATCCAGTGTGGAAAGGGAAACAGCCCAGATCGTAAGCTAAGGTCCCAAAATTATAATTAAGTGGTAAACGATGTGAGAAGGCTAAGACAGCCAGGATGTTGGCTTAGAAGCAGCCATCATTTAAAGAAAGCGTAATAGCTCACTGGTCTAGTCATTTTGCGCGGAAGATGTAACGGGGCTTAAATTATATACCGAAGCTACGACAATAATTTTTTTTTTAATTATTGGGTAGAGGAGCGTTCTGTAAGCTGTTGAAGATATATTGAAAAATATATTGGAGGTATCAGAAGTGAGAATGCTGACATAAGTAACGATAAAATAGGTGAAAAACCTATTCGCCGAAAAACTAAGGTTTCCTATCCAACGTTAATCGGGGTAGGGTAAGTCGATTCCTAAAATGAGGCTGAAAAGCGTAGTTGATGGATAACAGGTTAATATTCCTGTACTTGTAATATTTTTATTATGGAGTAACGGAGAAGGTTAGGTTATCCAAGTGTTTGGAAATCTTGGTTTAAGTGTGTAGATTAATATTTAGGTAAATCCGAATATTGTTAAATTGAGACATGATGAATAGACTTTTTTTTTTAAAAGTTGAATTAATTTATACCATGCTTCCAGGAAAAACTTCTAAATTTTATAAATATTACAAATCGTACTATAAACCGACACAGGTGGTTAAGTAGAGAATACTAAGGCGCTTGAGAGAACTCGGGTAAAGGAACTAGGCAAAATAGTACCGTAACTTCGGGAGAAGGTACACTAATATTAAGTTATAAAATTTACTTTTAAAGCTGAAATTAGTCTAAGATAACGGCTGGCTGCAACTGTTTATTAAAAACATAGCACTGTGCAAACATGAAAATGGAAGTATACGGTGTGATGCCTGCCCGGTGCCGGAAGGTTAATTGAGAAAGTTAAAATGAAAATTTGAAGCTTTTAATCGAAGCCCCGGTGAACGGCGGCCGTAACTATAACGGTCCTAAGGTAGCGAAATTCCTTGTCGGGTGAGTTCCGACCTGCACGAATGGCATAATGATGGCCAGACTGTCTCTACCCGAGACTCAGTGAAATTGAAATTGCTGTGAAGATGCAGTGTACCTGCGACAAGACGGAAAGACCCCGTGAACCTTTACTATAGCTTGATATTGAATATTGGATATTAATGTGTAGGATAGGTGGGAGACTTTGAAGTAAAAACGCTAGTTTTTATGGAGTCGTCCTTGAAATACCACCCTTTATTATTTATTATTCTAACTATATTCCGTTATCCGGAATTAGGACAATGTCTGGTGGGTAGTTTGACTGGGGCGGTCTCCTCCTAAAGAGTAACGGAGGAGTACAAAGGTCAGCTAGTTACGGTCGGAAATCGTAATTTTAGTGTAAAGGCATAAGCTGGCTTAACTGTAAGCGTGACGGCGCGAACAGATGCGAAAGCAGGTCTTAGTGATCCGGTGGTTTCTGTATGGAAAGGCCATCGCTCAACGGATAAAAGGTACTCCGGGGATAACAGGCTGATACCGCCCAAGAGTTCATATCGACGGCGGTGTTTGGCACCTCGATGTCGGCTCATCACATCCTGGGGCTGAAGTAGGTCCCAAGGGTATGGCTGTTCGCCATTTAAAGTGGTACGCGAGCTGGGTTTAGAACGTCGTGAGACAGTTCGGTCCCTATCTGTCGTGGGCGTTGGAAACTTGAAGGGAGCTGCTCCTAGTACGAGAGGACCGGAGTGGATATACCTATGGTGTTCAGGTTGTTATGCCAATAGCATTGCCTGGTAGCTAAGTATATAAAAGATAAGTGCTGAAAGCATATAAGCACGAAACTTTCCCTAAGATTAGGTTTCCCAGAAAATTATATTTTCCTGAAGGGTCGTTATAGACTATAACGTTGATAGGTTAGATGTGTAAGCATA
The DNA here is from genome assembly GCA_036689235.1 of Candidatus Stammera capleta. Lineage (GTDB taxonomy): Bacteria > Pseudomonadota > Gammaproteobacteria > Enterobacterales > Enterobacteriaceae > Stammera > Stammera capleta_Q. The sequence continues at coordinate 28,110 of CP144769.1, forward strand.
GTAATATGTTTAGCTAACTAATACTAATAACCCGTGAGTCTTAACTTCGCAATCTAAAAATGTTTTTTTTAAGTTTCTGGCGGTAATAGCATGATAGTACCACCTGAATCCATTCCGAACTCAGAAGTGAAATGTCATAGCGCTGATGGTAGTGTAAGTTTTTCTTATGTGAGAGTAAGACGCTGCCAGAAATATTTGGTACGGTAGTTCAGTTGGTTAGAATATCAGCCTGTCACGCTGGAGGTCACGGGTTCGAGTCCCGTTCGTACCGTATAAAATTATTAGTTTATTATGTTTAAAATATTTTTTGCGGGAATAGCTCAGTTGGTAGAGTATAACCTTGCCAAGGTTAGGGTCACGAGTTCGAGTCTCGTTTTCCGCTTTATTATGAAAAAAAAAGTTATTTTAAATAATATTAGATCTACTTTTTATTTATCTAAAAAATTATCATTATTAATAAATGATTATGTATATTTATATTTTTTTGGATCATTAGGTATAGGAAAAACTTTTTTTTGTAGAAGTTTTATTAAAAATTTAGGATTTAGAGGTATTATTAATAGTCCTAGTTTTTCATTAATAAATGAATATAAAATTAAAAATAAATTTATTTATCATTTTGATTTTTATAGAATTAAAAGTATTAGAGATTTAGTAGATATTAATATATATGATTATTTTAATAATAAAAGTATTTGTTTAGTTGAATGACCAAATAAAATGATAAATTATTTACCTAAAGGTGATTTATATTTTAAATTTGTTTTTTTAAATCATAATAAAAGAGTATTATATATATCTTCAAAAACTAATAAAGGATTTAATATATTAAATTATTTATTTTAGTTTTTTTTTTTTTTTTTTTTTAAAAATTATTATAATTATATTTAAGATAATGTATAAAAAAAATGTTTTTTGTATTTTAGGTCCTAGCGGTATAGGTAAAAGTTATATTTCTATAGAATTATGTAATTTACTGCCTATTGAAATTATTAGTGTAGATTCTTCATTAATTTATAAATATTTAAATATAGGTACAGCTAAACCATCAAAAGATGAATTAAAAAAATATTCTCATAAATTAATTAGTATAATAGATCCTAAAGAATATTATTCTGTAAATAATTTTTTTTATGATGCTAAAAATGAAATTAATATTATTTATAATAATAATAATATTCCATTATTAGTTGGTGGTACAATGATGTATTATAATGTTTTATTTAATGGTTTATATAATTTACCTAAAAGTAATTTAAATATAAGAAATTATATAAATCTATTATTTAAAAATTATGGTAAAAAATATATATATAATTTATTTAAAAAAATAGATTTATCATCATTTCAAAAAATACATTATAATGATAAATATAGAATGATTAGAAATTTAGAAATATATTTTATTACTGGTAAAAATATTACTTATTTAAAAAAAAAAAAAAAAAAAAAGTTAGATTGTATATTTCATAAAATTATTATTTTACCTTATAATAAAAATAATTTATTTAATTCTATAAAAAATAGATTTTATAAAATGTTAAAATTAGGTTTTAAAGAAGAAGTTTTATTTTTATATAATAGAGGTGATTTAAATATAAAAATGCCTTCTATAAAATCTATAGGTTATAAACAAATGTGATTATATTTTCAAAATAAAATTTCTTATAATGAAATGATAAATTATACTATTAATAGTAATATTTTTTTAATTAAAAAACAAATTACTTGATTAAAAAAATGATTAGATTCTTATATAATAGTATTAGATAATTATAGTAATTGTATTAAAAAAATATATAATTATATTAATAAGTTTATATAAATAATAAATAGGATATTTTAATTTTAATGTGAATGAAAATTTAGCTATATATATATATAAAAAATATATTAATTTAATTGAAAAAAAAGAATTTAAAAAATTAATTTTATCATTAGGTATAAAAAAATTTAAATATATTAATATTAAAATAAATATTCCTAATAATAAATTTTTTTTTGGTAAAGGAAAAATATTAGAATTAAAAAATATTTTTTTAAAAAATAAATATAAATTATTATTAATAAATATTAATTTAAAATATTCTCAAGAATATAATATAAAAAAAATATTAAATTGTAAAATTTTAAATAAAACTAATATTATATTAAATATTTTTAAAAAAAGAGCTAATACTAATTATGGGAAATTACAAGTTAAATTAGCTTGTTTAAAATATTTAAGTACTCGTTTAATAAATAGATGGACTCATTTAGAAAGACAAAAAGGTGGTATAAAATTTATATCTGGTCCTGGTGAAAAACAAATAGAAATAGATAGAAGAATTATAAAAAAAAAAATAAAAATTATTAATTTTAAATTAAAAAAAAATATTTTTCAAAGAAATAATAGTGAAAAATTAAGAAATAGATTTAATATACCTAAAATATCTTTAGTAGGATATACTAATTCAGGTAAATCAACTTTATTTAATTTATTAACTAATAGTAATAATTATAATAAAAATAATTTTTTTTCAACTTTAGATGTATATATAAAAAAAATAGTTTTTTTTAAATTTAAATATAATATTTTATTATCTGATACTATAGGATTTTTAAAAAATTTACCTAAAAGTATATTAGAAGCTTTTAAAAGTACTTTAGATGAAATTAATAAATCAAAACTTATATTACATATTATTGATATTTCTAATATATATTTTAATAATAATATTAATATAGTAAATAATATTTTATCTGATATAAATATTTTTAATATACCTGTAGTATTAGTTATGAATAAAATTGATAAAATAAAAAATTGTAATAAAGGAATATATTTTAATAAAAATAATATACCTTATAAAATTTTAATTTCTGCTAAAAAGAAAATAGGTATAAATTATATATATGATATTATTAATTTTTATTTTTTTAATTCTATGAAAGTATATAAAATTATATTTTGTTTTAATTTTATTAAAATAATTAAAAAGGAGATATATAAGAATAGTTTTATTTTAAATGAATGAAATTATAATAATAAAAAATATTGTATTAGTATAATATGTAAAAAAAAATATATTTTAAATTTAATTAATAAATATTCATTTATAAAAATAATAAGTTAATTTATGAAAAAATTTTTTTATGGTATAAATACAGTTAAAAATTTAATTTTATATAAAAAATTTTATATTAATAAAATATTTTTATGTGTTAATAAAAATAATATAAGATTATTAAAACTTAAAAAAATAATTATTGAAAATAAAATTTGTTTAGAAATTTTAAATAAATATGTTTTTAATAAAAAATTTAAGAAATTTAATTTTATTCATCAAGGTATAATAGCTTTAGTAAAAAATAATATATTTTTTAATAATAAAAATAAATTATTAAATATTATTAAAAATAAAAATAAATTTTTTTTAATATTAGATAATATAAATAGTCCTTATAATTTAGGTTCTTGTATAAGAACTTCTGTAGCTGCTAATATAGATTGTATTATAATAAGTAAAAATAATTCAGTTTCTATAGAAAATAATATAGTTCATAAAATTTCTACTGGTTCAATATATAAAATATTTATTTTTCAAGTAAATTCTATAAGTAATATAATTAATTTATTAAAATTATATAAAATTAAAATAATAGGAACATGTACAGAAAGTAATAATAATAATAATTTATATAATATTAATTTCAATTATTATAATTCTTGTGCATTAATATTAGGTTCTGAAAAAATTGGAATGAAAAATTCCTTAAAAAAAAAATGTGATTTTTTAATAAATATACCAATATTTAATATTAATTCATTAAATATTTCTGTTGCTTACGGTATAATTATTTTTGAAATTTTACGTAAAAAAAAAATAAAAAATAAATTAATTTAATATATTTCCTACAATAAATAATTTAGGATTATTAAAAAATAATTCTGATATTTTTATTATATTTCTATTATTAATTTGTATAATAGTTATTATTATTGGATAATCTTTAGTACTTATTATTAATCCATTTTTATTATATTTTAATATTTTTCCTGGAATATTATTTTTTATATATTTTTTATAAATAATAATTGATCATATAAAAAATATATTATTTAAATAATAAAAAAATGTTTTTGGTCACTTTAAAAATGCTTTTATTTTTGTTTTTATTTCTTTAGATGTATTTTTTTTTCATATTATTAAACCATCTTGTTTTTTTATTTTTCTTGCATATGATTCGTTTTTTTTATTTTGTTTTTTATATTTTATTTTATTTTTATATATTTTTTTAATTATTTTAATAATAATTTTGCATCCTATTTTTTGTATTTTTTTACTTAATGTTATATAATTATCTTTTTTTTTTATTAATATTTTTTTTTGATATATTATATCTCCTTCATCTATATTATTATTAATTTTTATAATTGTTATACCGGTAATTTTATCATTTGATAATATACTTCAATATATTGGAGCTGGACCTTTTCATTTTGGTAATAAAGATCCATGTATATTAATAAAACCAAATTTAGGTATTTTAATTATATAATTTGGTATAATTATTCCATATGAAATAATTATTCCAATATCTATATTTAAATTTTTAATTTTATATTTTATGTTTTTTATATCTTTTTTATTTTTTGTATATATTATATTTATTTTCTTGTTTTTTATTTTTTTGTTTATTATATTATTTTTTGATATAATATAAATTATATTTATAATATTTTTATTTTTTATAATTTTTTTTATAAAAGGTATACTAAAATTATTTGTTCCAAAAATTATTATATTTATTTTATTTTTCATTTATTTTTTATTTAATAATCTATAATTAATTTACCATTTATATGATCTATTTCATGTTGTATACATATTGATAATAAATTTTTTACATAATAAATTTTTTTTTTAAATTTTAAATTATATGCTTTAAATATTAAATATTTATATCTTATTATATTTAAATATTTATTTGGTATTGATAGACATCCTTCTTTAGATTTTATTTTTTTTTTTTTTTTAATTATTTTAGGATTTATGAATACTAATTTACTATTTATTTTTTTAAATATATCTATTATTATTATAGATTTGTTAATATTAACTTGTATACCTGATAAACCTATTCCATTATTAATATACATTGTATTAAACATATTATTTATATTTTTTTTTATTTTTTTTGTTATTTTTTTTATTTTATTACTTTTTTTTCTTAATATTTTATTTGGATAAGTTAGTATTTTTAATATTGACATATTTTTTTTTTTTTTTTTTACCCAAGGCGGGATTCGAACCCGCATGATTTATTAAAATCGAGGGATTTTAAGTCCCTTGTGTCTACCTTTCCACCACTAGGGTATTAAATTTATTTAAAAGCGTGTCTCGGAATTGAACCGAGATATATGGATTTGCAATCCACTGCATTACCTATCTGCCAACACGCTTTATTATATATATAATATAATATTTTTTAAAATAAATATATAATTAAAATATATAATTTTAATTTAATATTAATTTATTAATATAAATATATAATATATAATAATATATTTATTTAGTTGTTTGTTATTTTATTTTAAAGGTGAAATATGTCTACTATTAATAAATTAGTTTTAAAATCTCGTAAAAAAAAAAAAAATAAAAATAATGTTCCTGCGTTAAGTTGTTGTCCTCAAAAAAGAGGTGTATGTATAAAAGTGTATACTACTACTCCTAAAAAACCTAATTCAGCTTTAAGAAAAGTGTGTAGAGTACGTTTAACTAATAATTTTGAAGTTACTGCATATATTCCAGGTGAAGGTCATAATTTACAAGAGCATTCTGTTGTTTTAATTAGAGGTGGTAGAGTTAAAGATTTACCTGGTGTTCGTTATCATGTAATTCGTGGTTCTTTAGATTGTAATGGTGTTAAAGATAGAAAGAAATCTAGATCTAAATATGGAGTTAAAAAAGTATAATTTTAATAAAAGAGATATTATATGTCACGTAAAAAAATAAGTATTAATCATAGAATTTCTTTAGATTATATATATGGTTCTAAATTAATTAATAAATTTATTAATATTTTAATGTTAAGTGGTAAAAAATCTATTGCTGAAAATATTTTATATAATTCTTTAAAAATATTATCTAATAAAATAAAGAAAAAAAAAGAAAATTTATTAAGAATTGCTATAGAAAATGTTAAGCCTATTGTTGAAGTTAAATCTCGTAGAGTAGGTGGTACAACTTATCAAATTCCTATAGAAGTTAGACCTTCTAGAGGATATACTTTAGCTATTCGTTGAATAGTATTTTATGCTAGAAAAAGATCAAAAAAAAAAAAAATGTTTTTAAAATTAGCAGATGAATTATTTGATGTTATAAATAAAAGAGGTAATTCTATTAAAAAACGTGATGAAGTTCATCGTATTGCAGAATCTAATAAAGCTTTTGCTCATTACAGATGATAAAAATTATTAAGGAATTAAATTAAATGTCTCGTAAAACTTCTATATATAATTATAGAAATATAGGAATTAGTGCTCATATTGATGCAGGAAAAACAACTCTTACTGAAAGAATTTTATTTTATACTGGTGTAAATTATAAATTAGGTGAAGTTCATTATGGTACTGCTACTATGGATTGAATGGAGCAAGAACAAGAAAGAGGAATTACTATAACTTCAGCTTCTACTACTACTTTTTGATCAGGTATGTTTAGACAATTTAAATCACCTTATAGAATAAATATAATTGATACTCCTGGACATGTTGATTTTACTATAGAAGTAGAAAGATCTATGAGAATTTTAGATGGAGCTATTATGGTTTACTGTTCTGTTGGTGGTGTTCAACCTCAGTCTGAAACTGTTTGAAGACAAGTTAATAAGTATAAAGTACCTAGGATAGCTTTTATTAATAAAATGGATAGAGTTGGAGCTAATTTTTATAGTGTTGTTGAACAATTAGTTAATAAATTTAATATTATTGTTTTACCTATACAAATTCCTATAATTAATAAAGATAAATTTTTTGGTATTATAGATTTAATTAATTTAAAATGTATATCTTGAGAAAATGATGATTTAGGTATAAATTTTAGTATAAAAAATATTTGTAAAAATAATAAATTGTATGATTTATCTAATTTTTGACGTCAAAAAATTTTAGAATTTGTTGCAGATAAATCTGAATTATTAATGAATAAATATTTAAATAATATTAATTTTAATGAATGTGAAATAAAATCAGTTTTAAGAAATGAAGTTTTAAAAAATAATGTTTTGTTAGTTACTTGTGGATCTGCTTTTAAAAATAAGGGTATTCAATGTTTATTAGATTCTATAATAGATTATTTACCTTGTCCTAAAGATTTAAATAATATTAATGGTTTAGATATTAAAAAAAATATTATAAATCGTAAAATAAGTGATAATGAGTTTTTTTCTGCTTTGGCTTTTAAAGTAGTTAATGATATTTTTGTTGGTAATTTAACTTTTTTAAGAATTTATTCTGGTTATATGAAGTCTGGTGATATAATTTTAAATTCTAATAAAAATAAGCGTGAAAGAATAGGTCGAATTGTACAAATGCATGCTAATAAAAAAGAAGAAATTAAAGAGGTATTTTCTGGAGATATAGCTGCTGTAATAGGTTTAAAAGATGTAAGTACTGGAGATACTTTATGTGATATAAATAATCCTATTATTTTAGAAAAAATGGATTTTCCTAATCCTGTTATATCTATATCTTTAGAACCTAAAACTAAAGATGATCAAGAAAAGTTAGGTATTGCTTTATCTAAATTATCTAAAGAAGATCCTTCTTTTAAAAATTCATTTGATGTTGAATCTAATCAAACTATAATATCTGGTATGGGTGAATTACATTTAGATATTATTATTGATAGAATGAAAAGAGAATTTAATGTTGATTGTAATAAAGGTAAACCGCAAGTTGCTTATAGAGAAACTATATTAAATAGTATTAATTCTATTGAAGGTAAGTATATAAAACAAACTGGTGGTAGAGGACAATATGGTCATGTAGTTATAGATTTATTTCCTTTATTAAAGTCTGATTATAAATTAGCTAAGAATGGATATTTATTTATAAATGATATTAAAGGTGGTGTAATTCCTAATGAATATATATCTGCTATTGATAAAGGTATATATGATCAATTGAAATCTGGTCCATTGGCTGGTTATCCTGTTACTAATATTAAAGTTAGATTATTTTTTGGATCTTATCATGATGTAGATTCATCTGAAATAGCTTTTAAAATGGCAGCTTCTATAGCTTTTAAAAAAGCATTTTTAAAAGCTAATCCTGTTATATTAGAACCTATTATGAAAGTTGAAATTGAAACTCCTGAAAAATATATAGGTGATATAATAGGTGATTTAAATCGTCGTAGAGGTATTATAGAACAAATATATGATATTAATTTAGGTAAATTAGTAAAATCATATGTTCCTTTATCTGAAATGTTTGGTTATGCTACAGATTTAAGGTCTTGTACTCAAGGTAGAGCATTATATTCTATGGAATTTTATAAATATTCTATATCTCCTAGTCATATATGTAAAAAGATAGTAGAATTACGTAGTAAATAATAATTTATAATTTATTAGAGGAAATATATATATGTCAAAAGAAAAATTTGATCGTAATAAAGTTCATATAAATGTTGGTACTATAGGTCATGTAGATCACGGTAAAACTACTTTAACTTCAGCAATAACTACTATTTTATCAAAAAAATATGGAGGTAAAGCGTGTGCTTTTGATCAAATAGATAATGCTCCTGAAGAAAAAGCACGTGGAATTACTATAAATACTTCTCATGTTGAATATGATACTTCTGTTAGACATTATGCTCATGTTGATTGTCCTGGTCATGCTGATTATATAAAAAATATGATAACTGGTGCTGCTCAAATGGATGGGGCTATTTTAGTTGTTGCAGCTACTGATGGTCCTATGCCTCAAACTAGAGAACATATTTTGTTAGCTCGTCAAGTAGGTGTTCCTCATATAGTTGTTTTTTTAAATAAATGTGATATGGTTAATGATGAGGAATTATTAGAATTAGTTGAAATGGAAATAAGAGATATATTAAATCAATATAATTTTTCTGGTGATAAAGTACCTATTATTAGAGGTTCAGCTTTAAAAGCATTAGAAGGTATAAAAGAATGAGAAGATAAAATATTTGATTTAGCAGATTCTCTTGATAATTATATTCCTAATCCTGTTAGAGATATTAATAAACCATTTTTAATGCCTATTGAGGATATTTTTTCTATTTCAGGTAGAGGAACTGTAGTTACTGGTAGAATAGAAAAAGGGATTATAAAAGTTGGAGATGAAGTTGAAATTGTGGGGATACGTGATACAAAAAAATCTATATGTACTGGTATAGAAATGTTTCGTAAATTATTAGATGAAGGAAGAGCTGGGGAAAATGTTGGTATATTATTAAGGGGGATTAAGAGGGAAGAAATAGAAAGAGGTCAAGTTTTATCTAAAATTAATAGTATTAATCCTCATACTTCTTTTGAAGCTGAAGTATATGTTTTATCTAAAGAGGAAGGTGGTAGACATACTGCTTTTTTAAATGGTTATCGTCCTCAATTTTATTTTCGTACTACTGATGTTACTGGTACTATAAAATTACCAAAAAATATGGAAATGGTAATGCCTGGAGATAATGTTAAACTTTTTGTTAAATTATTTAATCCTATTGCAATGGATGAAGGTTTACGTTTTGCTATAAGAGAAGGTGGACGTACAGTTGGTGCTGGTATAGTAAGTAAAATAATATTATAATTTTAAAATTTAATTATATGAAAAATCAAAGAATAAGAATTAAATTAAAGTCTTTTGATCATAGATTAATTGATATTTCTACTTTAGAAATAATAGAGACAGCTAAAAAAACTGGAGCTCAAATTTGTGGCCCTATTCCTTTACCTACTTCTATTGAACGTTTTACAATATTAGTATCTCCTCATGTTGATAAAGATGCTAGAGATCAATATGAAATTAGAACTCATAAACGTTTAATAGATATAATTGAATCTACTGATAGGACAGTTGATGCTTTAATGAAATTAAATTTAGCTTCTGGTGTTGATGTTCAAATTAGTTTAAATTAATATTTATATTTTAATAAAATGATATCATTAATTGGAAAAAAAATAGGTATGACAAGTATTTTTATTAATAATATTTTAGTACCTGTTACAGTAATTAAAATAAATTATAATATTATTACTTGTATAATTAAATATAATAATAAGTATTCTACTCAAATTACTGTGATTGATAAAAAAAAAAATAAACATTTAAATAAATGTCAATTAGGTTTTTTTAAAAAAATAAATTTAAATTATGGAAGTAATTTATGAGAAGTTCCTTATAATAAAAAAATACATACTCATATTGGAAAAATTTTAAACATTAATTTATTAATTAATATTAAAAAGGTAAATATTACAGGTTATTCAAAAGGTAAAGGTTTTTGTGGTACTATAAAAAGATGAAATTTTAGTTCTCAAGATAGTTCTCATGGAAATTCTTTGTCTCATAGAGTTCCAGGTTCTATAGGTCAAAATCAAAGTCCTGGTAAAGTATTTAAAGGAAAAAAGATGTCTGGTCATTTAGGTAATAATAAAATTACTATTAAAAAATTAAAAATAATTAAAATATATAATGAAAAAAATATTTTGTTATTAAAAGGATCAGTTCCTGGTTGTAATAATAGTAATTTAATTATTAAGTCTTAATTATAATAAATATAATATTGATATAAAATTATGGATATAATATTAAAAGATAATTTTTTAAATATAAAAGTATCTAATAAAATTTTAAATATTCCTTTAAATATTAATTTAATACATCAAGTTATTAGATCTTATAGAATTAATTTACGTAAAGGTAATGTTTCTCAAAAATCTAGATCTGAGGTTAAAGGTTCTAAAAAGAAACCATGAAAACAAAAAGGTACTGGTAGAGCTAGGTGTGGTTCTATTAAAAGTCCTTTATGACGTTCTGGTGGTGTAGTATTTGCTAATAAACCTAAAAAATATTTTTTAAAAGTTAATAGAAAAATGTATATTGGTGCATTTAAAAGTATTTTATCAGAACTTTTTAGACAATCTAGATTACATATTGTTAATGATATTAATATTAAAAAACCTAAAACTAAAGAATTTATTAGAAAATTTAATTTTATTAATTTAGATAAATTATTAATTGTAATTCATGATTACAAAAAAAATTTATTTTTATCTTCTAGAAATTTATATAATGTTTATATTTGTTTAGTTAATAATTTAAATATTATAAATCTTATAAAATATAAAAATATAATTTTTACTTTAAAATCTTTTAAAATAATTGAGGAAAGATTAATTAATGTGTAAAAAATTTTATTTAGATATTATTAAAAAACCTTTTTTTTCTAAAAAGTCTTCTTTTTTATATAAAAATAATAATACTTTAGTTTTTATAGTTAAATCTAAAGTTAATAAATTAACTATATATTTTTCTATAAAAAAGATTTTTGGTTTTAAGATTAAAAAAATAAGAACTTTATTAATAAAAAAGAAAATTAAATCAAAAAATAAGAAGAATAATTGTGTTAAAATTTTAAAAAAAGTTTATGTTATTTTAAGAAAAAATCAAAATATTAATATTATTAATAAATTAAATTAATTAAAATATTATGAGTATTAAAAAATATAATCCTACTTCTCCTGGTTTTAGACATAAAATTAAATTATTTAATTCTAATATTTATAAAGGTAGACCTTATTATAAATTAACATCAAATAAAAATAAAACTGGTGGTCGTAATAATTTAGGTCGTATTACTGTTAGACATATTGGAGGAGGACATAAAAAAAAATATCGTATTTTAGATTTTAAAAGAAATAAATATAATATTTTAGGGAAAGTTGAAAGAATTGAATATGATCCTAATAGATCTTCTTTAATAGCTTTAATTTTATATAAAGATGGTGAAAGAAGATATATTTTATATCCTGAAGGAATTAAAGTAGGTGATTATATTGAATCTGGAAATAATGTTTCTATTAAATTAGGTAATTGTTTACCTATTAAAAATATACCTATTGGTACTTATTTACATAATATAGAATTAATTCCAAATAAAGGAGGTCAATTATCTAGATCTGCAGGTTCTTATTCTCAATTAATTGTTTTTGAAAAAAATTATGCTATATTAAGATTACGTTCTAATGAAATAAGAAAAATTAATTTTTTATGTAAAGCTACTATAGGAAAAGTAGGTAATTCTAAACATATGTTGTGTGTTTTAGGTAAAGCTGGTTCTTCTCGTTGGTTAGGTATTAGACCTACTGTTAGAGGTACTGCTATGAATCCTATTGATCATCCTCATGGAGGTGGTGAAGGAAGAAATTTTGGTAAACATCCAGTTACTCCTTGGGGTTTTTCAACTAAAGGTAAAAAAACTCGTAGAAATAAAAGTACTAATAAATTTATTATAAAATTTCGTGGTAAAAAGTAATTTATTATTTTTATTTTATTTTTTTTTTAATTTGGAGAATTATTAATTATTATGTCTCGTTCTTTTAAAAAAGGTCCATTTATTGATATATCTTTACTTAAAAAAATAAGAAAATTTATTTCTAGTAATAAAAAAGGTATTATAAATACTTGATCTAGACGTTCTACAATTTTACCTGATATGGTTGGTTTAACTATAGGTGTTCATAATGGTAGAAAACATATACCTGTATATATTACTGAAGAAATGATAGGTCATAAATTGGGTGAGTTTTCACCTACAAGAACTTATAGAGGTCATTTATCTATTAATAAAAAAAATAGTAATATTGATAAAAATAAAAGGAATATATAAATTTTAGGTTTTTTTATGAATATTTTATCTAAAGGTCGTTATATAAAATCTTCTTGTAGAAAATTAAGATTAGTTGCTAATTTAATTAGAGGTAAAAATGTTATTAATGCTTTAAATATATTAAATTTTACTAATAAGAAATCTTCTTTATTAATTAAAAAAGTTTTATTATCTGCTATATTTAATGCTTATAATAAATATAATATTAATAAAAAATTTTTATTAGTATCAAAAATATATATAGATCATGCATCTTCTTCTAAAAGAATTATACCTAGAGCTAAAGGAAGATTAAATTATATATTAAAAAAAACTAGTCATATAACTTTATATTTGTCAAAAATTAATTTAAATAATAATAATTTAAGTGGTAAATTATATGGGACAAAAAGTAAATCCTAATGTTATGCGTTTAGGTATAACAAAAATGTGAAATTCTACATGATTTGTTAATAAGAAAGATTTTGCTAGTAATTTATATAGTGATTATAAAGTTCGTAAATATTTGAATAAAAAGTTATCTAATGCTTTAATATCTAAAATATTAATTGAAAGACCTGCAAAAAAAAGTATAAAAATTATAATATATACTGCTAGACCTGGTATAGTTATAGGTAAAAAAGGTGAAGATATAGAAAAACTTAAAAAAAAAATTTCTATTATAACTGGTGTTCCTTCTCAAATAAATATTTTAGAAATTCGTAGACCTGAATTGGATTCTAAATTAGTAGCAGATAATGTTGCTTTTCAATTAGAAAAACGTATGATGTTTAGAAGAGTTATGAAAAGAGTTATTTATAATGCTATTCGTTTAGGATGTAAAGGTATAAAAATAAAGCTTAGTGGAAGATTGGGAGGTTCAGAAATTGCTAGAACTGAATGGTATAAAGAAGGTTGTATACCTTTACATACATTGAGAGCTGATATAGATTATAGTTTTAAAAAAGCTTATACTAATTATGGTGTAATAGGAATAAAAATTTGAATATTTAAAGGTGAAATATTAGATAAATTATATCCTATAAAATTATATTATAATAATATTATGAGTTTTAAAAAATATTTAAAGAATAATAAAAAAAATTATATTGGAAAATAATTTATGATTTTATATCCTAAAAGAACTAAATATAAAAAAATGCAAAAAGGTCGTAATAAAGGTTGATCTAATGATACTGAAATTATTTTTGGTAAATATGCATTAAAATCTATTACTAGAGGACATATATCTTCTAAACAAATAGAAGCAGCAAGAAGAGTTATTACTCGTTCTATTAAAAAACAAGGTTTTTTATGAATAAGAATGTTTCCTGATAAACCTATTACTAAAAAACCTTTAGAAATAAGAATGGGAAAAGGAAAAGGCAATGTTGAATATTGAGTTGCTGTTATTAAACCTGGTAAAATATTATATGAATTAGATGGGATTAGTGAATATGTTGCTAAAAGAGCATTTAAATTAGCTAGTGCTAAATTATCTGTAAAAACAATTTTTGTAATAAAAAATAATTTATTATGTCAAACAATAAATTTTTAAGAGATAAAAGTATAAATAATTTAAAAAATGATTTACATATTTTATTTAAAAAAAAATTTAGTTTACGTATGCAATTATCTTTAAATAGAATTAAAAAAAATCATTTAATTCGTGAATGTAAAAAAAATATATCTATTATTAAAACTATTTTAAGAGAGAAGTGTATAAATGATAAAAAAAAATAATATTAAAAAAGGTATTGTGATAAGTAATAAAATGAATAAAACTGTAGTAGTTTTAATTAATAGATTATTAAAACATAAAATTTATGTAAAATATATTAAAAAAAGTTCTAAAATATTTGTTCATGATGAATATAATAAATGTAATTTAGGTGATATTGTACTTATAAAAGAATTTCGTCCTTTATCTAAAAAAAAATCATGAATATTATATAAAAAAATATAAATTAAATAAGAATATGATTCAAGAAAGATCTTTATTATTAGTTTCAGATAATACTGGTGTTAAATTAGTAATGTGTATAAAAGTATTAGGAGGAACTAAATTTAAATATGCAAATATTGGTAATATAATTAAAGTAGTTATTAAAGAAATTAATTCTAAAAGTAAAATTAAAAAAGGAGATGTATTTAAGGCATTAATTATAAGAACAAAATATGGAATACATAGAAAAGATGGTTCTTTTATAAAATTTGATAATAATTCTTGTGTTATATTAAATGATAATAATCAACCATTAGGAACAAGAATTTTTGGTCCTATTACAAGAGAATTAAAATATGATAAATTTAATAAAATTGTTTCTCTTGCATCTGAAGTAATTTAATTTGGAATAAATTATGTCTTGTAAATTTCGTATAAATGATGAAGTAATTATAATTACAGGTAAAGATAAAGGTAAAAAAGGTATAATTAAAAAGATTAGATTTAATAAAGTTATAGTTAATAATATAAATTTAGTTTATAAAAATATAAAATCTAATCCTATAAATAATATTGTTGGTAAAATTATTAAAAGAGAATCTTGAATAGATATATCTAATATAAGTCATTTTATTATTGATAAAAATAATAAAATTATTTTTTCTAAAATAGGTTTTAAATATTTAGAAAATAAAAAAAAAATTCGTTATTTAAAATATAATAATAAAAATTTATTAGTTGATAAAAAATAATATGAGTATTTTATGTAATTTGTATAAAAATATTATTGTGTATAATTTTATTAAAAAATTTAATTGTAAATCTATTATGGAAGTTCCTAAAATTATTAAAATAGTTTTAAGTGTTAGTTTAAATTCTATAAATTTATCTAAAAATAGATTAAATGATGTATTATTAAATTTAAAATTAATTTCTGGTCAATTACCAGTTATTATAAAATCCAAAAAATCTATATCTGATTTTAAAATACGTAAAAATTTTCCTATTGGATGTAAAGTAACTTTAAGAAAAAAATTAATGTGATTTTTTTTAGATAAATTAATATTTATAGTTATTCCTAGAATTAGAGATTTTAGAGGTATTTCTAAAAATTCTTTTGATAAATGTGGAAATTTAAATATTGGTATTAAAGAACATATTATATTTCCTGAAATTGATTATGAAAAAACTAAATATATTCATGGAATGAATATTTCTATTATTATAAAAAATAAAAGTATTAAAGAATCTATATTTTTATTAAATTGTTTTTCTTTTCCTTTTAAAAAATAAATAATTAATATTTTATTATGACTAAAAAATCTATTATAGCACGTGAAAATAAAAGAATAAAATTAATTAAAAAATATTATTATAAAAAAATTAATTTAAAAAAAATTATTTCTAATAAAAAATCTTCTGGTAAAAAAAGGTGAAATGCTTTAGTTAAATTACAATCTTTACCTAGAAATTCTAGTATTTGTAGACATCGTAATAGATGTATATTAACGGGAAGAGCTCATGGTTTTTTACGTAAATTTGGTTTAAGTAGAATTAAATTTCGTGAATTTGCTGTTAAGGGTAATATTCCTGGTTTGAAAAAATCTAGTTGGTAATTTAATATTTATGGTGAATTTATGAGTATGCAAGATTCTATATCAGATATGCTTACATGTATAAGAAATGCTCAAATTTCTAAAAAAAAAAAAGTAATTATTTATTATACTAAATTTAAGTGTTCCATTTTGAATATTATTTATTCTGAAGGTTATATAAAAAAATTTAATATTTTTTTTGATATTTATAAAAAAAAAAAAATATTAATATATTTAAAATATTATTTAAATAAATCTGTAATTTCATATATAAAAAGAATAAGTCGTCCAGGTTTACGTGTATATAAATCTTGTAAAAATATACCTTTATTAAAATCTGGTTTAGGTATAGTTATTTTATCTACATCTAAAGGTGTTTTATCGGATAAGGAAGCTCGTTCTTTAAATGTAGGTGGAGAAATAATTTGTTATATATTTTAAATGTAAGGTTATAATATATGTCAAGAATTGCAAAAAAACCTATTATAATTCCTAAAAATATAAAAATAAATATTATTGGTAATAAAATTATTATATTAAAAGATAATTTAGTTATTGAAAAATTAATTCATTATTCTGTTTTACCTATAATAAAAAAGAATAAAATTATTTTTGTTAATTATAATTGTTATTCTAAGAAATATTTAATGTATGCTGGTACTGTTAGATCAATAATTAATAATATTTTAATTGGTTTAAAAAAGAAATTTAAAAAAAAATTATTATTAATTGGTATTGGATATAAAGCTTATATTGATAATAATATATTATTTTTAAATTTAGGTTTTTCTTATATTATTAAATATAATATACCTAATTATATAAATATAGTTTGTTTAAATAATAATGAAATTTTAATTACAGGTTTTGATAAACAAAAAGTTGGTCAAGTAGCAGCTGATATAAGATTTTTTAAAAAACCTGAATGTTATAAACAAGGTAAAGGAATAAGATATAGTGATGAATTTGTTAAAATTAAAGAACATAAAAAAAAAGATAAGTAGATAATTATATGTTTAATAAATATAAAAAACGTTTAATTAGATGTAAAAAAATACGTTCATTATATAAAATACAAAATAAAATTTGTTTAGTAGTATATAGAACTTCTCGTCATATTTATGCTCAAATTATAAAATATGATAATTATATATCAAAAGTATTATTATCTGCTTCTAGTTTAGAAAAAAAATATTTTAATAAAAAATATACTGGAAATAAAATTTCTGCTTGTATTGTTGGAAAAAATATAGCTAAAAGAGCAGTTAATAAAGGTATTACTAATATTGTATTTGATCGTTCTGGATATAAATATCATGGTCGTATAAAATGTTTGGCAGAATATGCTAGAAAATATGGTTTATTATTTTAAAACTTAATTATAAAAATATGAAAAAAATAAATGTTAATAGTGAATATTATGAAAAATTAATATTTGTTAATAGAATTTCTAAAACTGTTAAAGGAGGTAGAATATTTTCTTTTTCTGCTTTAACAGTTATAGGTAATAAAAATGGAAAAGTAGGATATGGATATGCTAAAGCTAAAGAAGTTCCATTAGCTATACAAAAATCTTTAAATAATTCTCGTAGAAATATTATTTCTGTATCTTTAAATAAAAATAAAACTTTGAGATATTCTATAAATTATTTTTATAAAAGTACTACAATTTTTATTAAACCTACTTCTTTTGGTACAGGAATTATAGCTGGTAAAACTATGAAATTTTTATTTGAAGTTGCTGGTATTAAAAATATTTTATGTAAATGTTATGGTTCTACTAATCCTTTAAATGTTGTAAAAGCAACTTTTAAAGCTTTGTATAATATACAATCTCTTTTATTTATTGCTAATAAAAGAGGTAAATTTTTGAAAGAAATATTTTAAATTATTTAATTTGGATTACTAATTATGTTATTTTTAAATAATATATATATTAAAAATAAAAATAAAAGATCTAAACGTTTAGGTAGAGGTATAGGATCTGGTTTAGGTAAAACTAGTGGTAGAGGTCATAAAGGTCAAAAGTCTAGATCAGGATTTAATATTAAAAAATATTTTGAAGGAGGACAAACTCCTTTTTATCGTAGAATACCTAAATTTGGTTTTAAAAGTAAAAAAAATATTCTTTATAAAGAGTTATCTTTAGATAAATTAAATATGTTTAATAATAATGATATTATAAGTTTAAAATTATTAAAAAAAAAAAAAATTATTAAATATAATATTAAATTTGTAAAAATAATATTAGGAAAAAAAATATTTAAAAAAAAAATTAAAATATTAGATAATAATATTAAATTATCATTTAAAGTTAGTAATATTTTAAAATAGTTAATTTATAAATATATATATTAAGGATAAATATGAGTATAAAAAATATTTTATTTAATTCTTTATTAAATAATTTAAAGGATTTAAAAAATAGAATAATATATTTATTTTTTTATATATTTATATTACGTATAGGAAATTTTATTTTAATACCTGGTATTAATATATATATATTAAATAATATATTTAGGAATATTTCAAATATTAATTTTATTAATATATTTAATATAATTTCTGGTATAAATATACTTAATTTTTCTATATTTTCTTTAGGAATTATACCTTATATTTCGTCTTCTATTATTATTCAATTATTAACTATAATTTTTCCTTATTTTATAAAATTAAAAAATAATATTTATGGTAAATATTTAATAAATAAATATATAAAATATTTAACTTTATTTTTATCTATAATACAATCTATAATAATATTTATTATTATAAATAAATTTAATAATTATAATAATAGTATTTTTTTATATGATAATTTTATTATTTATGTTACTTCAATTGTTAGTTTAATTACAGGAACTATGTTTTTATTATGATTAAATGAACAAATTTCTAAAAATTCTTTAGGTAATGGTATATCTATTATAATGTTAGTTAATATAATATCTAATTTATATAATTTTTTATATAATTTATTAAATATAATTAATATTATATCTTATATAAAATTATTTTTAGTTTTTTTAATAGTTATATTTATTATATATTTAATATTTTTTATTGAAATGGCTGAAAGAAGAATATTAATTATTTATCCATCTAAAAGATTTATAAATATTAAATATTTTTTTTCTTCTTATAATAATTTTTTACCTTTAAAAATAAATATGGCTGGAATAATGCCATCTGTTTTTGCTTCTAGTATTATGTTAATTCCTTATATTATTTTATTATTTTTAAATAATTTTATTAAATTTAATTTTTTATTTTATTTATATAATTTATTTTATCCAAAAAATTTTTTATATTTATTAATTTATATATTTTTTATTATATTTTTTTATTTTTTTTATACTTTATTATTATATAATTCAAATAATATTTCTAAAAATTTAAGTAAAAATAATGCTTATATTCCTGGAGTAAGACCTGGTAAAGATACATCTATTTTTTTAAGAAATATTATTTTAAGATTAACTTTATTTGGATCTTTGTATATATTAATAATATGTTTAATTTCTGATTTTATATATAATATATTAAATATTAATATTAATTTTAATTTTATATCTTTATTAATAGTTATTATTGTTTTTATGGAAATTATATTTCAAATAAAATCTTTAATTATATCAAATAATTATTTTTCTATTATTAAAAAATACAATTAAATATATATGAAAGTAAGAACTTCTGTTAAAAAAATTTGTTCTTTTTGTAAAATTATAAAACGTCATGGTGTATTACATGTTATTTGTAAAAATAATCCTAAACATAAACAACGTCAAGGTTAAATTAAGGAAAATTAGTAATGGTAATTAGAATTTGTGGAGTAAATATTGTTGATAATAAATCTATATTATTTGCTTTAACTTCTATATATGGTATAGGTAAATCACGTTCTAAATTAATTTGTGATAAATTAAATATTAATTATTATGTTAAAATTAAAGATTTAGATAATTCTAAAATATTAAGTATTAGAAAAATTATTTCTAATTTTATATTAGAAGGAGATCTTAGAAGAGAGATTATGTTAAATATTAAAAGGTTAATTGATATAAATTGTTATCGTGGTATAAGACATAAAAAAAAATTACCAGTACATGGACAACGTACTAGAACTAATGCTAAAACTTGTAAAAAATTACGTAAAATTAAAAAATAATTTATTATTTAAATATTATTATGTCTAAAATTAAAAATATTAAAAATATAAAAAAAAAAAAAAAACAAATAATTAATGGTATAGTTCATATTTATGCTTCATTTAATAATACTATAATTAGTATTACTGATAAATTAGGAAATGTATTAGGTTGAAAAACATCAGGAGGTTCTGGTTTTAGAGGTTCTAGGAAATCTACACCTTTTGCTGCTCAAATAGCAGCTGAAAAATGTGCTGAAAAAGTTAAATTATATGGTTTAAAAAATTTAGAAGTTATGGTAAATGGTCCTGGACCTGGAAGGGAATCTAGTATAAGAGCATTATATAATGCTGGTTTTAATATTATTAGTATTAATGATATTACTCCTATACCTCATAATGGTTGTCGTCCACCTAAAAAAAGACGTATATAATAAAATAAATAAGAGAAATTAAATGTCTAAATATTTAGGTCCTAAATTAAAATTAAGTCGTAGAGAAGGTATTGATTTATATTTAAAATCTAATTTACGTAATATTGAATCAAAATGTAAAATAGATAAATTACCTGGACAACATTATTTTAAAAAAAGTAGATTATCTGATTTTGCTATTCAATTAAGAGAAAAACAGAAAGTTCGTCGTATATATTGTATTTTAGAAAAACAATTTTTAAATTATTATAAAAAATCTGTTCGTTTAAAAGGTAATACAAGTGAAATTTTGTTTTCTTTTTTAGAAAGAAGATTAGATAATGTTGTTTATAGAATGGGTTTTGGTTGTACTCGTTATGAATCTCGTCAATTAATTAATCATAAATTTATTTTGGTTAATAAAAAAAATGTTAATATTCCTTCATTTTTGGTTTCACCTAATGATTTAATTAGTATATCAAATAAAGGTAAAAATCAAGATCGTATTAAATATTCTTTGGAATTATTTAAACAACGTAAACAAATTAATTGAATAGATGTAAATATTAAAAAAATGGAAGGTAAATTTAAATTTATTCCTAAAATAAAATATATATATAATGACATTAAAGAACATCTTATTCTAGAATTTTATTCTAAATAAATATATATAAAGAGATATAATTAATTATGATTGATATTTTAAAAATTATAAAACCTAAATTAATAAAAATAAATAAAGTTTCAAATAATTCTTCTTTAATAATTTTAGAGCCTTTAGAAAGAGGTTTTGGTAATACTTTAGGAAATGTATTAAGACGTATATTATTATCATCTATTCCAGGTTATGCAATTACTGAATTAGAAATTGATGGTATTAATCATGAATATGGATTTAAAGAAGGTATATTAGAAGATGTAACAGAAATAATTTTAAATTTAAAAAATTTATCTATAAGTTTGAAAGATAATTTATCTGAATCTATATTAACTATTAATAAAAAAAATATAGGTCCTGTTTTAGGATCTGATATTAAATCAAATGATAAATTTAATATAATTAATCCTAATCATGTTATATGTAATTTAACATCTATAAATTCTTCAATTTCAATGCGTATGAAAATTGAATTAGGAAAAGGTTATGTATCTTATTTATCTAAAATAGATAAATTTAAAAAAGATAGTAATAATTTATTAATTGGTAAATTATTTATTGATTCATATTTTTCTCCAATAAGATGTGTTTCATATACTGTTGAAAATGCTAAATTAAAAGATTTTAATAATTTAGATAGATTAATATTAAATATTAAAACAAATGGAACTATAGATCCTGAATTTGCTGTTCGTAAAGCTGCTAATATTTTAGTTAATCAATTAAAAATTTTTGTAAATTTAAATGAAAATATAATAAGTAAAAAAAAAAATAAAGAAATAAAATTTGATAGTATTTTATTATCTTCTGTTGATGATTTAGATTTAACTGTTAGATCTGCGAATTGTTTAAAAACTGAATCTATAAATTATATAGGAGATTTAGTACAAAAAACTGAATTTGAATTATTAAAAACTCCAAATTTAGGTAAAAAATCTTTATCCGAAATTAAAAATATATTATTATCTAAAGGATTGAAATTAGGTATGAAATTAGATGGTTGACCTCCTATAAATATAAAAAAATAATGAGGATTATATATGCGTCATAAAAAAAAAGGTCGTAAATTAAATATGACTAGTAGTCATAGAAAATTAATGTTTAGAAATATGATTAATTCTTTTATAAATTATGAGTTAATTAAAACTACTTTATCTAAAGCGAAAGAATTAAGAATTTTAATAGAAAAAATAATAACTAAATCAAAAAAAAATAATTTACATAATAAAAGAATATTATTTTCTATTATTAGAAATAAAAAAAATGTTAATAAATTATTATATGTATTAGGACCTAGATATATAAAATATAATGGTGGTTATACTAAAATTTTAAAATGTGGTTTTAGAAATGGTGATAATGCTCCTTTAGCTTATATAAAATTTTTAATTTAGTTATTTATAATTGTAATAATAATATTAAAATTTAATATTTTATATTTATAAAATAGAATTTATTTAAATTTAAATAATTTTATAATATTTTTTTTATTTATATTTAAATTATATTATTTTATATTTTATTAATTTTTTTGTAAAAATATTTTTTTTAATTTTTATTAAATATTTTTATTATTATAAATAAAATAGTATATGATTACTTTTAAAAAATTAATTTTTAAATTATATAAATATTGATCTAATTTAGGTAGTTGTATTATACAACCTATAGATATAGAAGTAGGTGCTGCTACTTTTCATCCTATGACTTTTTTTAATTGTCTTAATAATAAAAAAATTTTTTATTCTTATATACAATTATGTAGAAGACCTAATGATAGTAGATATGGATATAATAGTAATAAATTACAACAATATTATCAATTTCAAGTTATTAATAAACCTTCTTTAATAAATATTAAAAAATTATATATAGAATCATTAAAATATTTAAATATTAATTTAAATATATCTGAATTACGTTTTATTGAAGATAATTGAGAAAATCCTACTTTAGGTGCATATGGTATAGGTTGAGAAATTTGATTAAATGGAATGGAAATTAGTCAATTTACTTATTTTAAAAAAATGGGGGGATTTAATTGTATTTCTATACCTTGTGAAATTACTTATGGTTTAGAAAGAATATCTTTATATTTACAAAATGTAAATAATATAAGTAATTTAATTTGAGATGTTAATGTTTTTGGAAAAATTAAATATATTGATATTTTAAATAGTGAAGTAGATAAATCTTATTATGTTTTTGATAAGTCGAATATAAATTTTTTAATTTTATGTATGAATAATTATAAAAATGAGTCTTTACGATTAATTAATTTAAAAAAACCTTTAATTAAAGTTTCTTATGAATTTGCAATTAAAATGGTTTATTATTTTAATTTATTAGATGCAAAAAATTATTTTTCTAAAATAGAAAGACAAGATAATATTTTATGTATTAGGAATATTTTTAATAAAATTGCTAATTTATATTTAAATTTATAATTTATTTTTTTTTATTTTTAAGGATTTAAATGTGTAAAAAAGGTTTATTGTTAATAGAATTAGTTTGTGAAGAATTACCTATTAATAAATTAAAATATATTAATATTAATTTTAAAAAATATATTAAATATAATTTAGTAAAATATAATTTTAATTTTAATAAAATTAAAGTTTTTGTTACTATTAGAAGAATTTCTTGTTTAATTTATGATTTAAATTTTTTTCAAAAATTTAAATTTAAATATAAAATTATAAAAGGTCCTAAAATAAAAGTTTCTAAAAAAAATATATTTAATAATAATAAATTAATTAATTGATGTAAAAAAATAAAATTATGTATAGAAAATATAAAATATATTAAAAATAATAATTATAAATATTTTTTTATTAAAAAAAAAAAAAAAATAAATAGTATAAAAAAATTAATTTTAATTATATTAAAAAATGTATTTTTAAATTTAAAAAAAAATAATAAAACTATGGGTTGAAATAAAAATAAATATTATTTTTTTAGACCTATAAATAATATTATTATTATGTTTAATAATAAAGTTATAAATATTAAATTATTTGGAATTAAATCTAATAATATATTATTAGAAAATAGATTTTTGAATAATAAAAATATAATTTTAAATAATTCTAATAAATATATATATATATTATTTAAATATTATAAGATAATTTTAGATTATAAGTATAAAAAAAATAAAATTAAAAATATAATAAAAAATATATCAGTTAAAAATAATATTTTATTTTTTTATAAAAAATCTTATTTTATAAAAATTATTTCTATGATAGAATGACCTGTTTGTGTTTTATGTAATTTTAATATTAAATATTTATTTTTACCAAAGGATTTAATAATATTTATTTTAAATAAATATTTAGGTATTGTTTCATTTGATAAAAATAATGAATTAACAAATAATTTTATTATTATATTAGATATTAAAAATAATAATTATAAAAGAATAATAAAAAATTATAAGAATATTATTGAATTAGAATTAAATGAAGCAAAAAAATTGTTTTTAAAAGATAGAAAATATTATTTAATTAGTAATTTATATAAATTAAAAAATGTTATTTTTCATAAAAAAATAGGAAATTTTTTAGATAAGATAACTAGAATTTTATTTTTGTCTAAAAGAATTTTATATTATTTAAATTATTTAAATATAAATATATTTTTTTTAAATCATGTAATTTTATTAATAAAATGTGATTTAGTTACATATTTATATAAATATTATAATAATTTAAAAGGAATAATAGGAATGTATTATTCATCTTTAGATGGTGAATCTTTAAATACATCTTTAATAATTAAAGATCATTATAATGTTAATAGTAATAATATATATAGTTCGATAATATTTTTAATAGATAAAATTGATACTTTAGTTGGTATATTTATATTATGTAATTTTATGATTTTAAAAAAAAAAAATGATCCTTATGGATTAAGAAAAATATCTTTTTTAATTATAAAAAAAATATTAAAAAATAAATTTTATATAAATATTTATAATTTAATTAAATATTGTATTTTTTTATTTAATAAAAAAGTTTCTAAAAATAAAATATTAATTATTTTTAATTTTATTAATATAAGATTTTTTAATTATTTAAATAATATATTAAAATATTCTAAAAATATAATATATTCTTTTTTATATATTAATAAAAAAAAAAAATATAATTTTTTAGATATTAAAAATCGTATTTTAATAATTATTAAATATAAAAAAAAAAAAATTTTTAGTAAATTTATAAATTTATATAAAAGAATAAATAATTTATTAATTAAATATAAAAATTGTTTTAATAAATTTAATATAAAATTTTTAATTGAAAAAGAAGAAATTATTTTATACAAATATATTTTTTATTTATATAAAAAAAAAAAAGAATTATATATAAATTATAATTATGATAAATTATTAAAATATTTTTTTATATCTATAAATAAAATAAATAATTTTTTAAATTTTGTTAAAATAGATGTTAAAGATAAAAATATTAAATTTAATAGATTATATTTATTAAATAAAATTAATTATTTATTTAAAAAATTTTCTAATTTTAAATATTATTATTAATTGGTATATTTTTTATTATTATTGCTCCTCCTAAACATATATTTTTTTTATAAAAAACTATTGATTGTCCAGGAGTTACTCCAAACATATTTTTATAAAAAATAACTTTTTTTTTTTTAATAAAAAAAGTACATTTATTTTTTTTTTTTTGTTGATGTCTAATTTTAAAATTACAAAATATTTTTTTTTTATATTTGTTTTTTATATTTATAAAATGTATATTTTTAATATATACTCCAATAGAATATAAAAGTATATTATTTATTCCTTTTACTACTATTAATGTATTATTTTTTATATTTTTTTTATATACATAATATGGTTTATGTTGACCTAAATTAATATTTAAATTTTTTCTTTGACCTATTGTATATAAATGTAATCCTTTATGTATTCCTAATATTTTATTTTTTATATTAATTATTTTTCCTGTATTATTTTTTATATATTTTTTAATAAAATTAAAATAATTTTTTTTTCCTATAAAACATATTCCTGTAGAATCTTTTTTTTTAGCGTTAATTAAATTTAAATTAATAGCAATTTTTCTTATATTTTTTTTATAATATTTACCTAAAGGAAATATACATTTTTTTATTTTTTTTTGTGTTAAATTATATAAAAAATAACTTTGATCTTTTTTTTTATCTATACCTTTTAATAAATAATATTCATTTTTTTTTCTTTTTTTAATTATATAATGTCCTGTACATATATAATTTCCTTTTAAAAAAATTATAGCAAATTTTATAAATATTTTAAATTTTATTTTTTTATTACATAATATATCAGGGTTTATTGTTTTATTTTTTTTTTGATTTTTTATAAAAATATTAAATACATATTTTCAATATTCAAAAGAAAAATCAATTTTATTTAATTTTACATTTAATTTTTTACATACTTCTTTACTATCTTTATAATCTTTTAAGTAATTACATTTATTATTATTAATATTATTTTCTTCTCAACATTTTATAAATACACATTCTATTTTATATCCTAATTTTTGTAATATTCATATTGTTACTGAAGAATCTACTCCTCCTGATAAAGCAACTATAACTTTTATTATTTTATATATTTTCATATTTTATATTTTTTATAAAATTAATTAAATTATTTATTGTTTTATAAATTTTTATTTTTACTTTATCTAAAATTATTTTTAAAACACTACTTTTTTTTATTTTTTTTAAAGATAATATTATATATTTTTTTTTAATTTTATTATTTATTTTAATGAATATATTTCCTAATATTTTTTTTTTTATTATTGGAGCTTTTAATATATTTATAAATTTTATTAATAATTTAATTATATATTTTTTTTTTTTTTTATAATTAATGTATATATTTTTTTTTATTTTTATAGGTAAAAAATTTTTTTTATTAAATCATATTTTTTTATTTATTATTATTTTATTATTTTTTATTATTTTTTTAGTTTTAAAATTATTAAATCCTCATTTTAATATTTTTTTTGCATAATAATTTCTATCTTTTATAGAATTAGCTCCTAATAATACTAATATTAATCTATTATTTTTATTTTTAGCAGAAATTATTAAATTATATTTTGATTTATCTGTATGTCCTGTTTTTATTCCATCTATATTTAAGTTTTTATTTCATAATAATGAATTTCTATTTATTTGTTCTATATTATTAAAAATAAATCTTTTTTTTTTATATATTTTATATGTTTTTGGAAAATTTTTAATTAATAATATACTTAATTTAGCCATATCATATGATGTTGTATATTGTTTTTTGTTATCTAATCCGTGTGAATTTATAAAATTTGTATTTTTTAAATTTATTTTATTTTTATATTTATTCATTAATTTTACAAATTTTTTTTCATTTCCTGATAAATATTCAGATATAGCTACACATGCATCATTTCCAGATTGAATTATTATACCTTTATTTAAATCAGAAATTTTAACTTTTTGATTTTTTTTTAAAAACATTAATGATGATCCTTTGAAAATTGAATTTTTTCAATAAGATTTTTTTTTAATTTTTACTAAATCATGTTTATTTATTTTTTTTTTTTTTAAAAAATCTGATAAAATATAACTAGTCATAATTTTATTTAAACTAGCTGGATATAATTTAAGATTAGAATTTTTTTTTGCTAATATTTTATTAGATTTATAATCTACTAAAATATATGATTTGACATTTATATTTTTTATTGTATTAGCATATGTATTTATACTAATTAAATATATTATAAGTATTAATATTTTTTTTTTGTTCATTTTTATTTATTAAATATTTTTTTTTAATGACATAATTATTCCAAATATAGATATATTAATTATTAATGATGTACCACCATAACTTACTAAAGGTAATGGTATTCCTACTATTGGTAATATTCCAATTACCATTCCTATATTAATAAATATATGTATACAAAAATTTATAATTAAATTAGATATTAATAATTTATTAAATATATCATTATTATTATTTATACAAATTATAAAGGATTTAATTATTAAAATTATATAAATTAATAATATAATAAATATTCCTATAAATCCATGTTCTTCAGCTATTAAAGTTAATATAAAATCAGTTGTATTTTCTGGAATAAAATTAAATTTTGATTGTGTACCTAAAAATATTCCTTTACCATATAATCCTCCAGATCCTATAGCTATTTTAGATTGATTTATTTGATAACCATTATTTAATATATCATTATTATTAAATAATATTATTATTCTATTTTTTTGATATTTATGTAATAAAAATTTTCATGAAAATGGTATTATTAATATTAATATTATTATAAATAAAGATATTATTTTTTTATCAATTCCACTTAAATATAAACCTATAATTCCATATAATAATATTAAAATAGATGTTCCTAAGTCTGGTTGTAAATATATTAATATACTAGGTATTAAAGTTATAATTATTATTAATATTATTTTTTTTATATTTTTAATTGGATAATTATTATTACTTATTATTTTTGAAATTAATATTGGTACTGATATTTTAGCTATTTCTGAAGGTTGAAATTTTATAAATTTTATATCTATTCATCTTTTTGCTCCATTTATTGTATATCCATAAATAGATACATATAATAATAATAAATTACATATAATATATATTATATATGCATTTTTTATATAATATTTTTTATCAAAATTAATAATATATAATTTAATTATTAAACTAATAATTATATGAAAAATTTTTTTATAAATTATATTATTTTTATTATTAATATTATATAATAATAATGTACTATATATTAAGATAAATAATATACATATTATAATAATAATATCTATTTTTTTTATATATTTATTATTCATAAATAATTTTGTTATATATAATAAAATCTGTTATTTTTCTCATTATTTCTCCTATTTTTAATCCATTACCTCCATGTTCTAATATTATTGTTATTGCAAATTTAGGATTTTTATATGGTAAAAAAGCATTCATTAATATATGATCTTTTAATTTTTTATTTATATTTTTTTTTATTTCATAATGATTATTTATTGAATATACTTGAGCTGTTCCAGATTTTATTGCTAATTTATATTTTGTTCTTATAAAATTTCAATAAGCTGTTCCATTTATTTTATGTGCTACTCCATACATACCTTTTTTAATTATTTTTATATTTTTTTTATTTATTATAATTTTTTTTTTTTTATTAATTTTATATTTATTTAATAATATATGTGGTTTTATTATATTACCATTATTAATTAAAATTAATAATGCTTGATGTATTTGTATTGGTGTAGAAATTAAATAACCTTGACCTATTCCTATAGAAATAGTATCCCCTAAATATCATTTAGTATTATATTTTTTTTTTTTTCATTTTTTACTAGGTAAAAATAATTTTTTTTCATTTGGTAAATCTATGTTAGTTTTACTTCCAAATTTAAATTTTTTAATTCAATTTATTATTTTTTTTATTCCTAAATTATAAGATATTTGATAAAAAAATATATCTGAAGATTCTTCTATAGATTTAATTATATTTAATTTACCATGTCCTATTTCTTTTCAATCATAAAATATTTTTTGAGATGTAGGTAATTTTCATCATCCAGGGTCAATCATAATAAATTTTTTATTTATTATTTTTTCTTCTAATGCAGCTATTCCAATATAAGGTTTTATAGTTGAAGCAGGAGGATATATTCCTTGTATTACTTTATTAACTAATGGTGAATTTTTATTATTTAATATTTTTTTATATTTTTTATTTGATATTTTTTTTGTGAATAAATTAGGATTAAAACTTGGAACAGAAATTAAAGATAAAATTTCTCCATTTTTACAATTTGTTACTATTACTGAAGCATTATTATTTTTTAATATTTTATAAATAAATTTTTGTAATTTTATATTTATTGATAATTTTATATTTTTTCCTGCTTTTGGTTTTTTAAATATATATTTATATATAATTTTACCTTTATTATTTATAATATTTTTTTTATATCCATTTTTTCCATTTAATTTTTTTTCATAATATTTTTCTATTCCATTTCTTCCAATATATTTATTTTTATTATTAAAACTTGCATATCCTATAACATGAGCTAATATTTTTTTATATGGATAATTTCTTCTTATATTTTTTTTTAGATTTATATATTTTATTAAAGATTTATTTATGTAAAATTTTATTAAATCTATTTTATTTAAATTAAATAATATTTTATTATTATATTTATTATTTTTATATTTTTTTTTTATTTTTTTTATTATTTTATTAGATATATTTATTTTTTTTAATATATTTAAAATTTTTTTAATATATTTTACTTTATATGGTATTATAATATAATAATAAATTTTATTATTAGCTATTGGTATATTATTTTTATCTGTAATAATTCCTCTATTTGAATTAATATTTATTATTTTAGTATAGTTTTTTTTAGATAAAAAATAATATTTTTCAAAGTTTATTATTTGTAATTTATATATATTATATATTAAATATATTAATATAATTATTGAAATAATTATTAAATATATTATTCTGTAAATAAAAATTTTATTTTTTTTTTTATATATAATTTTCATTTTTATATTTTATATAAATAATATTAAATAATCATTATTTAATTAAATAATTATAATAAATAAATTATTTTATTTATATAAAATTATTATTTATAAATGTAAAATTAAATAATAATTTTATAAATTTATTATATTAAAAAATTTTATTAATTAATTATTAAAAAATATTTTATTAAAATTTTAAAAAGAAAATATAAATTAAAATTTAAGTAAAATTAAAATTTTAAAAGATAATTAAATTATAATGATTAATTTTTTTAAATTAAGAAGATAATAAAATATAATTAATATAGATATATAAGTTTAAATTTTATTAATAAATTATTATTAAATTTTATTTAAATATAAAATTAATAATTATAAAAAATTTTATTTTATTTTAATATAAATTATTTAAAAATTTTAAAATAATATTTATAATATAAATATATATTCTAAATTATATTTTTAAAATAATATTTATAATAATTATTTAATATAATATTTTTTATTATTTCATAAAAAAAATATTTTAATTTAGAATAATAATTTTTATAAAAAAAATATTTATAATTATTAATATATAGAAATTATTACAAAAAAAATAATTTTTTTATATTTATTAATATTTAAAAAATATTATTATATATTTATAATTATTTTATGAATTATTAAATTAAAAAAAAAGAATAATATTATTATTATATAATATATAATTTATATAATATTAATAATTATTATTTAATATTAATTTTAAATTTTATATAATATTTGTTTTTTTTTAAAATAAATATTTAATAGTAATTTTAATTTTAAATAAGAATATATTAATAAATATAAAATTGATAAAATAATAAATTTAATAAATTTAATAATTATATATTATTTAATAAATTTAATTTTTAATTATTTATATAAATATAAATAATTAATAAAAATATTACATTAAATAATTATAATTTTAATAATTTTAAAATTAAATTAAATAAATAATTTTTTAAATTATTTATTTATTTTAAATATTTTAGTTATAATTATAAAAGAAAATAAAAAATAAATTTATATTATTTAATATAAAATTTAATAATTTTTTTTAAAAAAAAAATAATTAATTAATGGGAAAATAATTATGAATAAATTAAAAAAAAAAAATAATAATTTATATAAAAATAAAATTAATAAAAGTAAAAAATCCATGATTAAAACATATATTAAAAAAGTTAAATTATTAATTAATAAAAATAATAAAAAAGAAGCTTTAAGTATATTTCGTGTATTACAATCTAATTTAGATAAATTATCTTTAAAAAAAATTATTCATTTTAATAAATCTTCTAGATATAAATCTGTTTTATTAAAACTTATTAATAAAATAAATTAATTTTTTTTTTTAATTATATAATTTATTATTTTACAGTATTGTTTTATATTAATTTTATTTATTCTAATATTTGGATTTATATTAATTTTTTTAAATTCATTTATATTAATAAATTTTTTTAAATTATTATATATTTTTTTATTTTTTTTATTAAATATATTATTTAATATATGTATACATAATTTCATATTTTTTATATTATTTATATTATTGTTTGATTTTAATTTTAATAATATTGATTCTATTTTTGGTTTAGGAATAAAATTATAATTTTTAATTTTTAATATTTTTTTAATTTTAAAAAATATATTTAAAATTATAGTAGTTTTTGAGTGATTTTTATAATTTAATAATAAATTATTAGCTAATTCTTTTTGTAATAAAATATGTATATCATATATCATTTTATAATTTTTTATTAATTTATATATTATTTTATGAGATATATAATATGGAATATTACCAATTATTCTAATTTTTTTTTTATATATATTAAAATTAAATTTTAATATATCTATATTTATAAATTTAATTTTATTTTTTTTTTTTTTACAGATTTTAATTAAATTTTCATCTATATCTATAGCTGTAATATTTTTATTATATTTATATAATTCTTTTGTTAATATTCCTTTTCCACAACCTATTTCTAAAAATATATCTTTTTTTTTTGGTTTTATAAAATATATAATTTTTTTTATAATTTTTTTATTAATTAAAAAAATTTGTCCTATATCTTTATACATATTTTTTTTATTATATAAATTTTCTTTTTTCACCATTACCAAATAAGTTTTTTATACATCTTTTACATATTATATATTTTTTCAAATTATATAATTTATTAACATAATGTCAACATCTATTACATTTAATACCTTTAATTTTTTTACATTTTATTTTAAAAAAATTTTTTTTTTTATTTTTTTTTAATATTTTTATATTTACTTCTGAAGTTATAAAAAAAAATTTTAATTCTGATTTAATTTTTTTTATTTTATTAAAAAATTTTTTTTTTAAATATAATATTAATTTTATTTCTAATGAAGAATTTATTATTTTTTTTTTTTTTTTATTTTCTAATATTTTATTAAAATTATATTTAATATTTATTAATTTTTCTCATATTTTTTCATTAATTTTATCTTTTTTATCTATATAAAATAATTTATTAAATCAAGTTTCTTCATATATAGATTTATTTTTTCTGTTTGGTAAATATTCAAATATTTCTTCTGAAGTAAAGGATAATATAGGAGATATTCATTTAACTAATGATTCTAAAATCATTCATATAGTTAATTGTAAACTATTATATGGGTTTGTATTTTTTTTAATTATATATTTTCTATCTTTTATTATATCTAAATATATTGAACTTAAATATTTATTACAAAAATTTATGATTTTTTTTATTATTTTATAAAATTTATATTTATTATATAAATATATTATTTTTTTTTGTAGTTTTTTTGTTTTATGAATAATTCATTTATCTATTAAAATTAAATTTTTTTTTTTTATTTTAATATTATTTAATTTAAAATCATTTAAATTTGAAATTAAAAATCTTAATGTATTTCTAATTTTCCTATATGTTTCTATAGTTCTTAATATAATTTCATTTGATATATTTACATCATTATAAAAATTTGTGGAAGATACTCATAATCTTAATATATCAGAACCAAAATTTTTTATTATATTTTTTGGTTTTATAAAATTATTTAATGATTTTGACATTTTTTCATTATTTTTATTTAAAACAAAACCATGTGATATTATTTTTTTAAATGGTGCACAATTATTTATTGCTGTATTTATTATTAAAGAAGACATAAATCATCCTCTAAATTGGTCTGATCCTTCCAAATATATATCACTTATTTTATTTTTTTTAAATCTTGAATTTATAACTGTAATACAAGTTGATCCTGAATCAAATCATACATCTAATACATCTGATATTTTTTTATATTTTTTATATTTTTTACCTATAATTTTTTTTTTATTAATATTATTTCAATAAATAGGTCCTATTTTTTTTATTTTTATTAAAATTTTTTTTATGAAATATGTAGTTTTTGGATGCATTTTTTTTGTTTTTTTATTTATAAATATAGGAATTGGTGTTCCTCATACTCTTTGTCTTGATATACACCAGTTTGGTCTATTTATAATCATTTTTTTTATTTTTTTATATCCTCACTTTGGTATTCATTTTACTTTTTTTATGGATAATAATAATTTTTTTCTTAAATTATTCTTGTCTATATTTATAAATCATTGAGGAGTTGATTTTAATATTATAGGTTTATTATGTCTTCAACAATATGGATATTTATGTATTATTTTTTTTATTATTAATATTTTTTTATTTTTTTTTAATTTATTAATTATTATTTTTTCTGCTTCATTAATATTTTTATTTTCTATGTTATTAATATATTTGTATTTAATATATTTTCCATTTTTTTTTATAACATTTAATCCTTTTAAATGATTTTTTTTTGATATTTTATAATCTTCTTGACCATGTTCTGATGCTATATGAATTATTCCTGTTCCTATATTTTTATCTATATTTTTGTTTAATATTATAGGTATTTTTTTATTTGATATAGGATGATATACATAAAAATTATTAAATATTTTTCCTTTAAATGAAGATATTTTTTTATATTTATTTTTTGTTTTTTTTATTATTTCTTTAATTTTATTTTTTAATAATATATATATATTATTGTTTTTTTTTACAAAAATATACTTATATTTAGGATGTATAGTTACTGCACAATTTCCTGGTAATGTTCATGGTGTAGTTGTTCATATAACTAAATTAAAATTATAATTTATATATTTTTTATAATTAATTTTTATTTTTTTTATTATTTTTTTTTTATTATATATATTAAATAATACGTATATTGATTTTGATAATTTATTTTTATATTCTGTTTCTGCTTCTGCTAAAGAAGATTTACATTCTATACACCAATTAGTAGGTATTTTTTTTCTTTCTATATAATTTAATTTAATTAATTTATTTAATACTTTTATTGTATTTGATATTATTTTAAAATCCATTGTTTTATAATAATTATTTCAATCACCTAATATTCCTAATCTTATAAAATTATTTTTTTGTTTTTTAATTTGTGAGTTAACATAATTAAAACATAATTTTTTAAATTTTTTATTTTTATTTTTTTTTTTATAATTTTTTTTTTTAGTTATTTTAAGTTCTATAGGTAAACCATGACAATCCCAACCTGGAATGTAGTTTATATTTAAATTCATAAAAATTTTATATTTTATTATTATATCTTTTAATATTTTATTATATGCATGTCCTATATGGATATCACCATTTGCATATGGTGGTCCATCATGTATTATAAATATTTTTTTATTTTTTTTTTTAATTTTTAAATATAAATTATTTTTTATTCATTTATTTATTATTAATAATTCTTTTATATTTAAATTAGCTTTCATTGGAAAATTTGATTTTGGTAAATTAATTGTATTTTTATAATTTATTTTTTTTTTATCCATTTTATTTATTAAGTATTTAATATTTTATTTAAGATTTTTATGTAATTTTAAATTATAATTATATATTAAAATTTATTTTTTTTATATAAGTTATATTTTATAAAATATTTTTAATTTTTAGTTGATATTTTAAATTATGTACTTATATTTTATATAAGATTAATTTAAATGGAGATTTAATATGACTAAAGTTATTGGTATTGATTTAGGTACTACTAATTCTTGTGTAGCTATAATGGAAAATAATAAAGCTAAAGTTATAGAAAATTCTGAAGGTGATCGTACTACTCCTTCTATAGTTGCTTATACTAAAGATGATGAAGTTTTAGTAGGTCAACCTGCTAAACGTCAATCTATTACTAATCCAGAAAATACTTTTTTTGCTATAAAAAGATTAATTGGACGTAAATATAATGATTCCGAAGTTCAACGTGATGTAAGTATAATGCCATATAAAATAGTTTCTTCAAATAATGGTGATGCATGAATACAAGTAAAAAATAAAAAAATTTCTCCTCCACAAATTTCTGCTGAAATTTTAAAAAAAATGAAAAAAACTGCAGAAGATTATTTAGGAGAAAAAGTTTTAGAAGCTGTTATAACTGTTCCTGCTTACTTTAATGATACTCAAAGACAAGCTACTAAAGATGCTGGTCGTATAGCAGGATTAAATGTTAAAAGAATTATTAATGAACCAACTGCAGCTGCATTAGCATATGGTTTAGATAAATCTAAAAATAATAGTATTATTGCTGTTTATGATTTAGGTGGTGGAACATTTGATATTTCAATTATTGAAATAGATAATATTGATGGTGAAAAAACTTTTGAAGTTTTATCAACTAATGGTGATACACATTTAGGTGGAGAAGATTTTGATAGTAAAATAATAAATTTTTTAGTTTCTGAATTCAAAAAATATTATAATATAGATTTATCTAATGATTCTCTTGCTATGCAAAGATTAAAAGATTCTTCTGAAAAAGCTAAAATAGAATTATCTTCATCTAAACAAACTGAAATTAATTTACCATATATTACAGCTGATGTTAGTGGTCCTAAGCATTTAAATATAAAATTAACTAGAGCTAAATTAGAATCTTTAGTTGAAGATTTAATTATAAAATCTTTAGATCCTGTTAAAATAGCTTTAAAGGATGCAAATTTAGATGTATCTAAAATACAAGATATAATTCTTGTTGGTGGTCAAACAAGAATGCCTTTAGTTCAAAAAAAAATATCAGAATTTTTTGGAAAATCTTTAAAAAAAGATATAAATCCTGATGAAGCAGTAGCTATTGGTGCAGCTATTCAAGGTGGAGTTCTTTCTGGAGAAGTTAAAGATATATTATTGTTAGATGTAACTCCTTTATCTTTAGGAATAGAAACAATGGGTGGAATTATGACTACGTTAATAAAAAAAAATACTACTATTCCTACAAAACATAGTCAAGTATTTTCTACTGCAGAAGATAATCAATCGGCTGTTACTGTACATGTTTTACAAGGTGAACGTACTAAATCAATAGATAATAAATCTTTAGGTCAATTTAATTTAGATGGTATACAACCTGCTCCTAGAGGAGTTCCTCAAATAGAAGTTACTTTTGATATTGATGCTGATGGTATATTACATGTATCAGCTAAAGATAAAAATACTGGTAAAGAACAAAAGATTATTATTAAAGCTTCTTCTGGTTTAAATGATTCTGAAATAAATAAAATGGTTAAAGATGCAGAATTAAATGAAGAATCTGATCGTAAATTTGAAGAATTAATACAATCTCGTAATCAAGCAGATCATTTAATTCATACTACTCGTAAACAAATATTAGAATTAGGTGATAATATACCAAATAATGAAAAAGAATCTATTGAAATTAGTTTAAATAAATTAGAAAATTCAATAAAAAGTGATGATAAAGATTCTATTGATAAAAATATACAAGAAGTAATACAATTATCTAGTAATCTTTATAAATATAATAATAATAAAGAAAATAATAATAATAAAGAAAATAAACAAAATGATAATAAAGTAGTTGATGCAGAATGTGAAGAAATAAATGATAAAAATAATAAATAATTTAAATTTTATATTTATGGATTTTTAAAAAAAAATGTCAAATAAAGATTACTATGATATTTTAGGTATTTCAAAAAAAGCAAATAATCAAGAAATTAAAAGAGCATATAAGCGTTTAGCTATTAAATATCATCCTGATAGAAATAAAGGTAATAAAATTTATGAAGAAAAATTTAAAGAAATAAAAAAAGCTTATGAAATATTAATTGATGATAAAAAAAGATCTATGTATGACCAATATGGTCATACTTCTTTTAATAATGATAATTATAGTAGTGATTTTACTTATACTAGTGATTTTAGTGATATATTTGGTGATGTTTTTGGGGATATTTTTAATTCTAAAAAAAATAAAAAAAATAGTAATACTAATTTAGATATCATATATAAAATAAATATAACTTTAGAAGAAGTAATTAAAGGTATTTCTAAAAAAATAAAAATTAGTTTAATGCAAAAATGCAGTATATGTAATGGAACTGGTTGTAAACCTGGTACAAATCGTAATGTATGTAATACATGTAATGGTAATGGTAATATACATATAAAACAAGGTTTTTTTACAATACAACAAACTTGTCCTTCATGTAACGGAGATTGTTATATTATTAATGAAACTTGTTATATTTGTAGAGGATCTGGAACTGAAAAATCTTATAAAACTTTTTTTATAAAAATACCTTCTGGTATAAGTAATAATGATAGTATACGTGTTGTTGGTAAAGGTAATTATAGTGGATATGATTCAAAATATGGTGATTTATATATTAAAATAAATATTAAAAAACATCCTATATTTAAAAGAATTAATAATAATTTATATTGTAAAGTTCCTATAAGTTTTTATATAGCAGCATTTGGAGGAAAAATAGAAATTCCTTCTTTAGATAAAAAAATAATATTTAATATTCCATCTGAAACTCAAACTGGTAAAATTTTTTGTATTAAGAATAAAGGAATTAAATATTTAAAAGGTAATAGATATGGAGATTTATTATTTAAAGTAATAATTGAAACTCCAATTAATTTAAATAAATTTCAAAAAAAATTATTATATGATTTTGATATATCTTTAAATAAAAATAAAAAAAAAAATAATCCTAAATCAGAAAGTTTTTTAAATAGTTTAAAAAATTTTTTTAATTCATTAATTTAATATATAATTTTTAATATTTTATTTATATAATTTTATAATTAATTTTTTTTAATTCCTCTGTGAATAATTAAAATAATTTTATTTTATTCCAGAGGTATAAATAAATATATTATTTAAAATATAGATATTAAATTATATTTTAATATAAATGTATTTATTATTTATTTATTTTATAAATTATTATTAAAAAAAAATATTATTTAAATTTATTTTTATATTATTTATATATATATTACTTTAAAATAAAAATAAATTTTTAAAATAAAAAATTATTTGTAATTAAATATTTATTGTTAATAAATTAATTTTATATTAATTAAATTATAAAATATTTTTTTTATTTTAAAATTAATTTTAATAAAATTTTATAATATTATCAATTATTTATTTAATTAATATAAATTATTATTATTATAAAATAACATATATTTAGCTTTTGGATATATAATATTTATTTTTTTTTTATAAAATTTTTTTATTTTGTTTTTAAGTTGATAATTATTAACTATAATATATAAATTTTTATTTAAAAATAATAATTTTTTTATTTTTTTCATGGAATTATATTTTTTTATTTTTTTTTTATTATAAATAATAATATTATTTATATTATTATATATAATTATAAAAATGTTTTTTTTTATTTTTTTTTTAATTTTTAAATTATTTAATATAATTCTAAAAGAATTTAATTTTATTATTTTAATTTTTTTATTTTTTAGTTTAAATAATTCTGATATATTGTTTGACATTCTTGAACCTATAATACTTCCTGGACCTTTATTTATAATTATATATTTTATTTTATTTATTTTTATATTATTTTTTTTTATTATCTTGTTTATTAATAATAATATATATTGATTTTTTTTTTTATTAATAAATTTATATTTTGTAAATATTCTTTTATTATATTTTATTGCTATTGAACATAATTCTGTTGATATTTCTATTGCTATAATATTTTTGTTTTCCATATTTTATATTTAATTAAAATAAAAATTTTAAAATTTATAATATATATATCTTTAAATATTTTTTTTAATATTATATAATTATAGTTAATTATTTTATAAATTATTATTAATATTTATTTATAAATTAATATTTTATTTATTTTATAAATAATTTTATATTTATTAATTTTTAATTTTATTATTGAAATAGAAAATGAATAATTCAAAATTTAATTCTTTAGGTAAAATATTAGTAAAAGCTAGGAAATCTTTAAATTTATCTCAAAAAGATATATCTAAAAAGTTGTGTCTTAAATTAGATATTATAAAAAATATAGAAAAAGATATTTTATATTCTAATATACCTCCAGTTTTTTTATATGGATATATATATTCTTATGCACGTTTAGTTAATATTCCTAAAAAAAAAATATTTTTTTTTTTAAAAAAATATAAAATTGAAAATTATATTAATAATAATTTTATTAATGAAAATTCTTATTTTAAAATATTTAAAAATTTTTTATTTATAAAAATTTTTAATATTATTAAATTTTTTATTTTTTTTATTTTGGGATTTATTTATTTTTATAATATTTAAAATTTAAATTAAATTTATGGATAAATTAAAAATAAAATCTTTAAAAGGTATTCATGATTATATTTTAGATGATTTATATATTTTTAATTATATTGAAAAATGTTTTAGAAATTTTATTTCTTTTTATTCTTTTGAGGAAATAAAATTACCAATATTAGAAAAAAATGATTTGTTTATGAAATGTTTAAATAAAAATTGTGATATTTCTTCTAAAGAAATGTATTCTTTTAAAGATAAAAATAATATTATTTTAAGTTTAAAACCTGAAGGTACAATAAGTTGTTTAAGAGCTTATATACAAAATAAATTATATTTAAATAATTTTTTTAATAAATTTTGATATATTAGTCCTATGTTTAGATATGAAAATACTCAAAAAGGACGTTTTAGACAATTTTATCAAATTGGATTAGAATTATATGGAAGTAAAAATATTAGTATGGATATAGAATTATTATTAATAATGAAAAAATTTTTTAAGAAAATAAATATTTATAATTTTTTAATTTTAGAAATTAATACTATTGGTTTATTAAAAGATAGAAAAAAATATATTAATTTTATAAAAAAAGAATATGGTGATTTTTTATTTAAAAAATTAAATATTAATAAAAATATTAATTATTTTAAATTAATTGATAAAAATAATAAAGATTTTTTAAATATATTTAATAATATTCCTAAATTTAAAAATTTTATTAATAAAAATTCTTTAAATAATTTTAATAATATATGTAATAAACTTGATTTTTTAAATATAAAATATAATATAAATTGTAATTTAATACGTGGTATAGATTATTATAATGATTTTGTTTTTGAATGAAAAATAAATTTAAAAAATTATGGAAATAATAATACAATATGTGCAGGTGGAAGATATAATAATGTTTCTAAAAGTATATCTAATTTAGTAATACCATCTGTAGGATGTGCTTTGGGAATTGATAGATTAATTATTTTACTAAAAAACAATAATAAAATATTTATTAAAAATAAATTTATTGATATATATATAATATCATCTTATAATAGTAAGACTATATTATTAGGTTTATTAATATTTAAAAAAATAATAAATTCTAATTTAAAAAAATTAAAAATTTATAATGATTGTAAATCATATAATAATTTAAATAATATAATTAAAAAAATTATAAAAAATAATATACGTATTTTAATAATAGTAGATAAAAAAGAATTTTACGGTAATTATATAACTATAAAAGATTTGTATTATAATAAACAAAAGAAAATAAGTATTTTTTATTTAATTAAAGTAATAAATAAATTTTTAAAAATATAATTTATGTTAACTATAGCTATAATTGGTAATTCTAATGTAGGTAAAACTAGTTTATTTAATTTTTTAACTAATACTAAATTTTCTTTTATTAATGATTCTAAAAATTTTACTTTAGATTATAATTATGGATTTTTAAGTAAAAAATATATTATTTTAAATAAAAATATTATTTTAATTGATACAAATAGTGTATTAAAATTTATTTTTTTAAATGATAAATATAAAATTAATTATAATTTTAATTTATGTTTAAAAAATAAATTTTTAAATTTAATAAAAAATGTAAATTTTATTTTTTTTTTAGTTAATTCATATTTTATTATGGAAGAAGATAAATTATTATCAAGATATTTATTTAAGTATAATAAAAATATAATACTTTTATTAACTAAAAAAGATATATGTAATAATTTATTAAATATTAATGAATTTCGTTGTTTAAGAATTAATAATATTTATTATATTTCTATATATTATAAAAATACAATTATATTTTTATTAAATGATTTATTTAATAAAAAAAAAATAATAAATAAAAAAAAATACTTTTATATAAAAAATATAAATTTTTGTGTTAATTTAGATGATAATTATTATATTTTAAAAAAATATTTTTTTAAAAAAGAAATAGATAATTATAATTTAAAAAAAATTTTTATTAAAATGGTTATAATAGGAAAAGATAATGTAGGTAAATCTAGTTTTTTAAATTTTTTGTGTAATAATAATAGATCTTTAATTTCTAAAAATAATGGTTATACTAAAGATTTTATTATGTCTTTATATATTAATAAAAATATTTATTATTTAATTAGTGATTCTCCTGGATTATGTAAAAAAAAAAAAAATTATAATGATATTATTTTTAAGATTAATTTAAATTTTAATATTATTTTGTATATGATAGATTTTAATTTAAATATATCTAAATTTGATTTGAAAATATTAAATTTTTTATTAAAAAATGGTAAGTATTTATTATTATTATTTAATAAATGTGATAATATTAGTTATAATAATTTATTAAAATATAAAAATATTTTAATTAAAAGATATGATTTTATAAAATATATAGATATATATTTTTTTTCATGTTTAAATAGAAATAATTTATATATTATTAATAATATTTTTAAAAATTTATATTTAAATTATTTAAATATTTTTTATAATAAAATAAATAATGATAAAATAAATAATATTTTAAATATTTTTAATAAAAATAATAAGAAATGTATTTTTAATTTAAGATATACTTTAATTTGTAAATATTATCCTTTAATAATAATTATATATGGAAACAAAATTAATTTAATAAATAATTCTTATAAAAAAAAAATACTAAATTTTTATATGAAAAAATTAAATTTTAGAGGTTTTAAAATATTTTTAAAATTTAAAGAAATATATAATCCTTATAAAAAAAATAAATATTAATTGACAATCGCTATTATATTTAATTTAATAGAGGAAAGTCCGGACTCCTTAGGATAAGATGCCAGATAATTTCTGGAAAAATAATTTTATTTTATGAATAGTGCAACAGAAAATAACCGCTATTTTTTATAAAAAAAAAATGGTAAGGGTGAAAAAGTATGGTAAAAGCATACTATATATTTATAGTAATATAATATATGTGTAAACTCCATCTGGAGCAAGGCTAAATTTTTAAAATAAAATATTTATATTTTTTATTAAAAAAAATATAAAATAGTATATTTTCCATATATATATTTTATTTTTATGGTAAGCTGCTTGAGTTAATAAGTAATTATTAATCTAGATAAATGATTGTCTTATTTTATTTTATTTTAAATTAAAATAAACAGAATCCGGCTTATAATTTAATATTTATTTTTTTTATTTTTTTTTAAATTTTAT
The DNA here is from genome assembly GCA_036689235.1 of Candidatus Stammera capleta. GTDB lineage: Bacteria > Pseudomonadota > Gammaproteobacteria > Enterobacterales > Enterobacteriaceae > Stammera > Stammera capleta_Q. The sequence goes on from CP144769.1 coordinate 72,314, forward strand.
TTATTTTATATATAATATGTTAAAAATATTTAATTCTTTAAGTAAAAAAAAAGAAATTTTAAATTTTAATAGTAAAAAAATAAATTTATATGTATGTGGTGTTACTGTATCTGATTATTGTCATATTGGTCATGCTAGAACATTTTATTTTTTTGATATCTTAGTAAAATATCTAAATTATTTAGGTTATAAATGTAATTATGTTAGAAATATAACAGATATTGATGATAAAATAATTTTAAATTCTTATAAAAATAATATATCTATTAAAGATTTATCTAATTTAATGATTCTATATATGAATAGAGATTTTAAAAAATTAAATTTTGATAAACCTGATTTTGAACCTAAAGTTAGTGATAATATAAATTTAATAATTTTTTTTATAAAAAAATTAATAAAATATAATTATGCTTATATTTCATTTAATGGTGATATATTATTTAATATAAATAAAATTAATAATTATGGTAATAATATAATAAAAAATAATAATATTTATAATTATAATAACAATAGTAATGATTTTGTTTTATGAAAATTAAATATAAATTCTTCTATAAAAATTTTTGGTTGAAATTCTCCTTGAGGTATTGGTAGACCTGGATGACATATTGAATGTTCAGTTATTAGTTATAAATATTTAAAAAATATTGATATTCATGGAGGAGGATTAGATTTAATTTTTCCTCATCATGAAAATGAATTTATTTTATCTAAATGTTTATTTGATAATAAATATTTTATAAAATATTGAATACATACTGGTATGGTTATAAATAATTTTGGTAAATTATCAAAATCTAAAAATAATCTTTTTATTATAAAAGATTTATTAAAAAAATATAATTCTGATATTATAAAATTTTTTCTTATGTCTACTCATTATAGAAAAAATTTAGTTTTTAATTTAAAATGTTTAGAAAAATCAAAATTATGTATTAATAAAATATATTCTTCATTAAGAGGTTTAAATTTAAATATTAATTTATCTAATAAAGATGAGAATTTATTATTTTTAAAAAAAATTAATTATTATTTTAATATGTATATGAATGATGATTTTAATATACCTAAAATATATTGTTTATTTTTTTATATAATAAATAAAATTAATATATTGAAATCTTATGGTAATTATAATTTAGCTAGTAAAATAGGAGTAAAATTTAAATATTTTGCTAATATATTAGGTTTATTAAATGATAATAATATAGAATATTTTTTAAATAAAAAAAAATTTAATAAAAAAAATTATTTTATAAAAAAAATAAATAATTTAATTATTTTACGTAATAAAGCTCGTTCATTAAAAAAATGAAAATTAGCTGATTGAATAAGAAAAAAATTATTAAAAAATAATATTTGTATACAAGATAAGAAAAAATTTACAGATTGATATTTTTTAAATTAAAATTATATTTAATTAATTTATATTTATTTATATTTATTATTTTTGTAATTAATATATAAAATTATTTTTATATTTTTAAAATTAAATAATTATGTAATTGATTTTTTATATAAAAAATTATATTATTAAAATTAATTTTATTTTATACGCTCTTAGCTCAGTGGATAGAGCAACAGCCTTCTAAGCTGTAGGTCACAGGTTCAAATCCTGTAGAGCGTGTTAAAATATTTTTTTTTCTAATGATAATTTTAATACTTCTTTTATATTTTTAAAACAATAAATTTTTAATTTTTTTTTTATGTTTTTTGGTATTTCTTCTAAATTTTTTTTATTACCATAAGGTATTATTATATTTTTAATTCCTGATTTTAATGCAGCTGATAATTTTTCTCTTAATCCACCTATAGCAATTATTTTACCATGTAAAGTTATTTCACCTGTCATTGCAATATTATTTTTTATATAATTTTTTGTTAATGATGATATAATTGAAGTACATATAGTTATTCCTGCACTTGGTCCATCTTTAGGTATAGCTCCTTCTGGAATATGTAAATGAATATCTTTATTAAGATAAAAATTTTTTTTTATTTTTAATTTTTTATATAATGATCTTATTATTGTCATAGATATTTTTATAGATTCTTTCATTACTTTTCCTAAAGATCCAGTATATATTAATTTACCTTTACCTGGAATACATAATGATTCTATATTTAATATTTCTCCTCCATTTTCAGTTCATGCTAATCCTGTTACTTCACCTATTTTTTTTTTTATTTTTATTTTTTTATTATTAAATTTTTTAGTTCCTAAATATTTTTTTATATTTTTTTTGTTTATATTTATGTTTTTAATTTTTTTATTAATTGTTATTTTTTTAACTGTTTTTCTACATATTTTAGATATTTCTCTTTCTAAAGATCTTACTCCTAATTCTTTAGTATAATATCTTATTATATTTATTATTACATTATTATTTATTTTTAATTCTTTTTTATTTAAAAAATTATTTTTTATTTGTTTTGGTATTAAATATTTTTTTGCTATATTTATTTTTTCGTTTTCATTATAGCCATATAATTTAATTATTTCCATTCTATCTAATAATGGATTTGGTATATTATTTATTGAATTAGCTGTTGCTATAAACATTATTTTAGATAAATCATAATCTATTTCTATGTAATGATCATTAAAACAATTATTTTGTTCAGAATCTAATACTTCTAGTAAAGCAGAATATGGATCTCCTCTAAAATCTGAAGATATTTTATCAATTTCATCTAATAAAAGTAAAGGATTTTTCACTTTTGTTTTTATTATTTTTTGTATTATTTTTCCAGGCATAGATCCTATATAAGTTTTTCTATGTCCTCTAATTTCTGCTTCATCTTTAATACCTCCTAATGATATCTTAATATATTTTCTTCCAGTAGCTTTTGCTATAGATTGTCCTAAAGAAGTTTTACCAATTCCTGGAGGACCAATAAAACATAATATTGGACCTTTTATTTTATTAGATCTATTTTGTACAGCTAAATATTCTAATATTCTTTCTTTTATATATTCTAATCCAAAATGATCTTTGTCTAATATTTTTTTTGCTATATTTAAATTTTTTTTTATTTTAGTTTCTTTATATCATGGAATTTTTGTAATTCAATCTATATAATTTCTTATTACTACTGCTTCTGAGGATAATAAAGGCATTATTTTTAATTTTTTTAATTCTAATTTTATTTTTTTTTTTATTTTTTTAGGAAATTTTAATTTAAATATTTTTTTTTTAATTAAATTATATTCATTTAAATTTTTATTTATATAATTAAGTTCTTTTTGTGTAGCTTTTATTTTTTCATTTAAATAATATTCTTTTTGATTTTTTTCTATTTGTTTTTTTATTCTATCTTTTATTCTTTTTTCTATTTTAAGAACTTTTATTTCTGATTCAATAATTAGTAAAATATATTTTAATCTTTTATATATATTAAATAATTCTAAAATATTTTGTTTATATTTTGTTTTTATTTGTAAATGTGCAGAAATAATATTAGAAAATTTTTCTATATTATCTATATTATTTAATGAATTTAATATTTCTATAGATATTTTTTTATTTAATTTAATATAAATTTCAAATTTATTAATTATTATTTTAGATAAAATATTTATTTTTTTTTTATTTATTTTTTTTATTTTTATTTTTTTAATTAAACCTATTAAATATTTTCCTTTATCTTGTATTTTTTTTATTTTAACTCTTTGTATTCCTTTAATTAATACTTTAATTGTACCATCAGGTAATTTTAACATTTGTAATATATTTGATAATGTTCCTATTTTATGTAAATTATTTATATTAGGTTCATTATTAAAATAATTTTTTTGTGTTAATATTATAATTTTTTTATCTTGTTTCATAGATAATTTTAAACAAGATATTGATTTTTCTCTTATTATGAAAAGTGGTACAATTATATTTGGATATATTATTATATCTCTTAATGGTAAAATTGGGATCTCATTTTTTTTTTGAGACCATTCTGAATTCATATTTATTTTTCCTTACTTTTTTTTATAATTTTTATTTTTTGTTTATTTTTTATATTATTTTTATTTATTATTATTTTTTCTATATTTTTAATTGATGGTGATTTATACATTATTTCTTTTAAAATTTTTTCTATTATATTTTTTAAACCTCTAGCACCTGTTTTTTTTTTTATAGATTTTTTTACTATTTCTTTTAAAGATTTTTTTGTAAATTTTAATTTTATATTATCTAATTTGAATAAATATTTATAATATTTTATTATAGAATTTTTTGGTTTAATTAAAATTTTATATAAGGATTTTTTTTTTAATTTATTTAATTTTATTATAATTGGTATTCTACCTATAAATTCTGGTATTAATCCAAACTTTATTAAATCTTCTGTTTCTATTTTATTATTTTTTTTTTTTATATTTAAATTTGCATTAAATCCAATTTCATTATAATTATTTAATCTTTTTTTTATAATATTATTAATTCCATTAAATGTACCACTAAATATAAATAGAATATTTTTTGTATTTATAGGTATATATTCATCTTGTGGATGTTTTCTACCACCTTTTGGTGGAATATATGCTATTGTTCCTTCTATTATTTTTAGTAAAGATTGTTGTACTCCTTCTCCGGATACATCTCTAGTTATTGATATATTATTAGATTTTTTTGCAATTTTATCTACTTCATCTATAAAAATTATACTATTTTCAGTTTTTTTTATATTAAAATTACATTTTTGTAATAAATTATATATTATATTTTCTACATCTTCTCCTACATATCCTGCTTCTGTAAATCTTGTTGCATCTGTTATTAATACAGGAATATTAAATTCTTTTTCTATTACTTCTGCTATTAATGTTTTTCCACTACCTGTTGGTCCTATTAATAAAATATTAGATTTTTTTAAGATTTTATTATTGTTATTAATAATTTTATAATGATTATATATTGTTGTTGATATTATTTTTTTTGCTTCATTTTGATCTATAATAAATTTATCTAATATTTTTTTTATATTCTTAGGTTTATATTTATTTATGTCTAAATAAATACAATTTTTACTCTTTTTTTTTTTTAATAAACATATATTACATATATATGTTTTTTTATTTAATATAATTTTATTATTATTTTTTTTACAAATTGAACAATATATTTCTATATTATTTTTTTTTTCTGTATTCATATAAAATTTTATTTTTATTGAGAATATTTACGTTTAATTATTATTTTATCTATTATTCCATATTTTAATGCTTTTTTTGGTGATAAAAATTTATCTCTTTCAATATCCATTTTAATTTTATTATATTCTTGATTAGTATTAATAGAAAGTATATTTATTATTTTTTTTTTTATTTTTATTATTTCTTTTACTTGAATTTTTATATCAGTAACTTGTCCTTTAAAACCTCCTAATGGTTGATGTATCATTATTCTAGAATTAGGTAAACTAAATCTTTTATTTTTTTTTCCTGAAGATAATAATATAGCTGCCATTGAACAAGCTTGTCCTATACATATAGTATTAATTTTAGGTTGAATAAATTTCATAGTATCATATATAGACATACCTGAAGTTACTACACCTCCTGGAGAATTTATATACATATATATATCTTTTTTTTTATTTTTTGATTCTAAAAATAAAAGTTGTGTGATTATTAAATTTGATATTTCATCATCTATATATCCAGTTAAAAATATAATTCTATTTTTTAATAATTTTGAATATATATCATATATATTTTTATTTATATTTAATGTATTTATATTTTTATTTTGTAATTTCATAATTTTTTTTTTAAAAATTATTATTAAATTTATATAATAATTATATATTTATAAATAATTATTTTTTATATTTTCTTATAATATTATCTAATATTTTATTTATTAATTTATAACTATTATATGCTCCAAATTTTTTTGTCATTATTATACTTTCATTAATTATTATTTTATATGGTAATATTTTACTTATTTTAAGTTCATATATTGATATATATAATATTGATAATTCTATTTTTCCTATATATTTTGTATTATTATATATATATTTATTTATTATATTATTTATATAATCATAATTATTTTGTATTCCATTTAAAATATTAATTAAATATTTAATATTTATATTATTTAATATTTTTTTTTTAATTATTTTAAATTCTTTAATCTTATATATTATATTTTTTTTATTTTTAAATATATTTCATGAATATATTATTTGTAATGCTAATTCTCTTGTTTTAATATTAATATTATATTTTTTTTTCATTTATATAAATTTATTTATTACTTCTAAAAATTATTCTACCTTTATTTATATCATAATGATTTATTTCTACAGTTACTTTATCTCCTTTTAAAATTTTTATATAATTTTTTCTCATTTTTCCTGATATATGAGCAATTATTTTATGTCCATTATTTAATTTAATTTTAAACATAGTATTTGGTAGTGTTTCTATAACTATTCCTTGTAGTTCTATATTTTTTTCTTTTATCATTTTATTTTTTTATATTATTTAAATATTTTTGAATTTCTATTGCAGCTATACAACCTGATGATGAAGCTATTATAGCTTGTTTATATTGTTTACTAATTATATCACCTGCAGCAAATATTCCATTTATATTTGTCATAGATTTATATTTTTTATTTTTTAATAAAATATAACCTTTTTTATCTAATTTTATTTTTTTATTTAAGAATTTTATATTTGGTTTATATCCTATTAATATAAATAATCCTTGTGTTTTTATTTTTTTTATTTTATTAGTTATATTAGATTTTATATAAATATTTTTTAAAATATTATTTTTTATATTTATTTTTTTTATTTTGTAATTTTTATAGAATTTTATTTTTTTATTTTTTATATTTTTATATATTTTTTTTATTAGAAATTCATCTCCTTTTAATTTATCTTTTCTATGTATAATATTTATTTTTTTTGCTATTCTACATAAAAATAAAGATTCTTCTATTGCACTATTTCCTCCACCTATAATTGTTATAATTTTATTTTTATATAAAAATCCATCACATAAAGCACAATTTGATATTATTTTTTTATATGTTTTTTTTTTATTTTTTATTTTTATTTTCTTAGGTATTGTTCCTGTAGCTATTATTATAGTTAATGTATAAAAAATATTTTTTTTACCTATTAATTTAAAATATTTTTTTTTTTTTTTAATTTTTATTATTTCGTCTTTTATTATTTTTGTTTTAAATTTTATACTTTGTTTTTTTATTTTTAATATTAAATTAATACCACTAATACCATTTTTTTCTCCTGGTCAATTTTCTATTTTATTTGATTTTATTATTTGTCCTCCTTCATTTATTCCTGTTATTATTATTGGTTTTAAATTTGCTCTTGCTGCATATATTGAAGCAGTATATCCTGATATTCCTGAACCTATAATTATTATTTTATTTATTTTTTTCATTTATATTTATTTTAAATATTTTATTAATATATAGTAAATTTTATTATATAATTATTTTAATTAAAATCTTAAATTAATTATTAATTATATTATTATGTTAAATATTAAATTTTTATTAAAAGATATTTCTTATTTTATTAAAAAAATTAAAATTCGTAATAAAAATTTTAATATTGATAAAATATTAAATATTTATTTAATTTATAAAAAATTGTTAAATGAAATTGAGTTTATGCAATATAAACATAATTTATTAACTAAAAAAGTTTTTTTATATAAAAATAAAGTTTTTGATTTATTGTATTTAAAATATTTTATAAAATTAATTAAATATAATATTATTTTAAAAAAAAAAAAAAAAGATAAAATATTAAATATTTTAAATGAGATGATATCTTATATACCTAATATTATTAGTGATGATGTTCCTTTAGGAGATAATGATAATTTTAATAAAATTATATATAAATGAGGAAATATAAAAAAATATAATTTTAAAATTTTGAGTCATATTGAATTTGGAAAATTAAGTAATAACATAGATTTTAATACTTCTAATATTATTAGTGGTTCATCTTTTAGTATTATTAAAAATGATGTTTGTATGTTATATAGAGCTATTTCTCAATTTATGTTAGATACTCATGTTATTATAAATAAATATTCAGAGGTATATGTTCCATATATTGTAAAAGATATATGTTTATATGGAACTGGACAATTACCTAAATTTAATAATGATTTATTTCATATATCTAATAAAAATAAAAAACAAAAATTATTTTTAATTCCTACAGCTGAAGTACCACTAGTTAATTTATTTAGAAATAAAATTTTATATGATACTGATTTACCTATAAAATTAGTTTCATGTACACCTTGTTTTAGATATGAATCTAAATCTTATGGTAAAATAAATAAAGGTTTAGTTAGGTTAAATCAATTTGATAAAGTTGAATTAATTAGAATAGTTAAACCTGAATTTTCATCATATTTTTTAGAAAAATTAACAAATAATGCTGAAAAAATATTAAAAATGTTAAAATTACCATATCGTAAAATATTATTATGTAGTGGTTGTACAAATTTTAGTTCATCAAAAACATATGATTTAGAAGTTTGATCTCCTATAAATAATTCTTATATAGAAGTATCTTCTTGTTCTAATACATTAGATTTTCAATCTAGACGTATAAATTTACGTTATAAAAATTTAAAAAATAAAAAAAAAGAATTTTTACATATATTAAATGGTTCTGGTTTAGCTATTGGAAGAATATTAATAGCTATAATAGAAAATTTTCAAATAAAAAGTGGTTTAATTAAAATACCTAATGTTTTACTTAAATATATGAATAATAAAAAATATATTGGTTTATAATAATAAATAATAATTTAATTTAATATAATTATGAATATACATAAATTTTCTGTAGCTCCTATGTTAGGGTTAACAAATAAATATTGTCGTTATTTTTATAGTTTATTAAATAAAAATATAAAATTATATACTGGTATGATACATACTTCTTCTTTTTTATTTAGATATAAAAAAAAAATGCTATCTTATAATAAATTAAAAAATAATATTATTGCTATACAATTTATAAGTAATAATCCTAAAGATTTATATATTTGTTCTAAAATAGCTAATAATTTAAATTTTTCTGAAATAAATTTTAATATTGGATGTCCTTCTTTAAATTGTATTAAAAATAATTTAGGATTTTATTTATATAAAGATATAAATAAAATAATAGATTGTTTAAATGCGATAAGATATGCATCAGATAAAATAATTTTATCTATAAAATTACGTATTAATATTTTATATTCTTATGAAAAATTTTTAAATTTTATTAATAAAATTTTTATTAATACTGGATGTAAGATTTTTATTATTCATGCTAGAAGTATTATAAAAAATAATTTTTTTATTAAAAGTAATTTAATTTATCCTAAATTAGATTATGATATTGTATATAAAATTAAAAAAGAATTACCAAATTTAATAATAATTATTAATGGAAATATTAATAGTATTAAAGAAATTGATAATCATTTAAAATATGTAGATGGTGTTATGATAGGGAGATATATATATAAAAATCCTTTATTTTTATTAGATATAAATGAATATAATAAAAGAAAAAAAATTTTTTTTAAAAATAATTTTTTAAATTTTAATAATAAAATAAATTATAAAATAAAAAAAATATTATTTTTAATTTTTAATAATATAAAAAAAAAAATAATTAAAAATACTAATTTTTTAAATATTATTAAACATGTTTGTAATATATTTTATAATGTAAAAAATTCTAATAAATTACGTAATAATTTAATTAATTCTTTATATATTTTTGATAAATTTAATAATTATTTAGATTTTGAAAATTTTATTATTAATAATATTTAATATTTAATATTTTTTATTTATTTATTTTTTTAAATTTTTATTTATTTTTTGCTATTTTGAATGCTTCTACCATACTGTTAAATAAAAAATTTTTATTTTTTATATTTTTTTTATTATTTTTTTTATTATTTATAGTTAAATTTATTATTCTTTTTTTTTCATCTATTTCTATTATTTTAGTATTTAAAATATCATTTATTTTAATTTTTTTAATTAAATATTTATATTTTTTATTATTTTTATTATTTATATCTATTTGTCCTTCTATTTTATCTTTAAATTTAACATATATTATATTATTATTTAAATTTATAATTTTAGATTTTATATTTTTTTTTTTTTTAAATATTTTAAAATATTTTATAAAAGGGTCTTTTTTTAATTGTTTTAATCCTAAATGTATTCTTTCTTTATTTATATTTATTTTAATTAATAATGTTATTATTTTATCTCCTTTTTTATATTTTTTTATTTTATCATTTTTATTTGTTCAAGAAATATCTGAATTATGTATTAAACCATCGATATTATTATTTAATTTTATAAATATACCAAAATCTGTTATTGATTTAATTATTCCTTTTATTTTATCACCTATTTTATATTTTTTAGAAAATTTTATTCATGGATTAGGATTACATTGTTTTATTCCTAATGATATTCTTCTTTTATTTTTATCTATATTTAAAATAATTGCTTTTGTTTTTTGTCCTATTTTAAATATTTTAAATGGATTAATATTTTTATTTTTTCAGTTCATTTCTGATATATGTACTAAACCTTCTATTCCTTCTTTTATTTCTATAAAACAACCATAATCTGTTATATTTGTTATTTTTCCTTTTATTTTACTATTTATTGGATATTTTTTTTCTATTAATGTTCATGGATCTTTACTAAGTTGTTTTAAACCTAATGATACTCTTGTTTTTTTTTTATCAAATTTTATTACTTTTAATTTTATTTTTTGTCCTATATTTAATATTTCACTTGGATGTTTTACTCTTTTTCATGCTATATCAGTAATATGTAATAAACCATCTAATCCCCCTAAATCTACAAATGCTCCATAATCTGTTATATTTTTTATTATTCCGTATAAATAAATTCCTTCATATATATTTTTAAGTAATTTTTCTCTTTCATAAATATTTTCATTTAATATAACAGCTTTTCTGGATAAAACTATATTATTTTTTTTTTTATCTAATTTTATTATTTTAAATTCTAATTCTTTTTCTTCTATTTCTGTTATATCTTTTATAGGTTTTATATCTATTAATGATCCAGGTAAAAATGCTTTTATTCCTTCTATATTTACAGTTAATCCTCCTTTTACTCTACCTTTTATAATTCCTTTAATATTTAAAGAATTATTATATGATTTTTCTATATTTAATCATGTTTCATATTTTTTAGCTTTATCTCTAGATAATATTGTTTCTCCTCATTCTCCTGCTATATTATCTATAGATACATCTATTTTATCATTTATATTTATATTTATTTTTCCGTTTATATCTTTAAATTGTTCTATTGGAATATATGATTCTGATTTCAATCCTGCATCTACTATTACTGTATTATGTTCTATATTTATAATTTTACCTTTTATAATAGAACCATGTTTTATATTTTTTTTATTTATTGATTTTTTAAATAATTTTTTAAATAATTTATTCATATTTTTTTATATAATATTTATATATAATTTATTTTTTAAAATGTTAAATCATCAAAATCTATAGATAAGTCTTCATTTTTATTATCTTTGTTATTATTACTTATTTTTTTAGTTTTATTATTTTCATTATTATTATTATTTTTATTTCCTAACATTTTCATTGTTCCTCTTGAATTAACTATTATTTCTGTTATATATTTTTCATATCCATTTTTATCTTTTCATTTTCTTGTTTGTAAAGATCCTTCTATATATATTTGTGATCCTTTATTTAAATATTTTGATGCTATTTCTGCTAATTTACCAAAAATTACTATTTTATGTCATTGTACTTTTTCTTTATTTTCTCCATTTTTTTTATCTTTTCATATTTCTGATGTAGCAATACTAAAATTAGTAACTATATTTCCATTTGATGTATATTTTTTTTCTGGTTTTTGACCTAAATTACCTATTAAAATTACTTTATTTATACCTTTACTAGTCATTTTATATTTTTTTAAATTTATTTTTTTTTTTTTAATTTATATATCTATTATATTATATATATATTAAATATATACATAAATATTTATTTATTTATTTTTATAATAATAATAATTTAATATTTATAATTATCAAATCTAGATATTTTTCCATTAAAAAATAATTTTATTGTTCCTGTAGGACCATTACGTTGTTTACTTATTATTATTTCTGCTATTCCTTTTGTTTTATCTGAATTATTATTATATAATTCATTTCTATATATAAACATTATTAAATCAGCGTCTTGTTCAATTGAACCAGATTCTCTAAGGTCTGAATTTACAGGTCTTTTATCTGTTCTTTGTTCTGATGATCTATTTAATTGAGATAAAGCTATTATAGGTATTTTTAATTCTTTTGCTAATAATTTTAATGAACGAGATATATCGGCTATTTCTAATGCTCTATTTTCTAAATATGACGAAGATTTCATTAATTGTAGATAATCTATCATAACTAAACTTAAACCTTTATTTTCTTTATATATTTTTCTTGTTTTTGATCTTATTTCATTTGGTGTAATAGTACAAGAATCATCTATAAATATATTTTTATTTTTTTTAAGTAAATCTATTGTATTTGATATTTTAATTCAATCTTGATAATTTAATTTACCTGTTTTTATCTTACTTTGTTCAATTTTAGATAATGAAGATATTATTTTAATTATCATTTGTTCAGAAGACATTTCTAAACTAAAGATTAATATTGGTTTTTTATTAGATATAGATATATTTTCACATATATTTATAGCAAATGTTGTTTTACCCATTGATGGTCTACTTGCTATAATTATTAAATCAGATTTTTGTAATCCGAAAGTTTTTTTATTTAAATCTATATATCCTGTATCTATTCCAGTTATATCAAAGCTAGGATTTTTATATAATTTTTTTATTTTTTTTTTTGTTTTTTTTAATATTAAATTTATATTTTTAGGATTATTATTATCATTTATTTTTTCTTCTGATATTTTTAATATTTTAGATTCTGCTATATCTATTATATCTTTACTATTTTTACCTTCTGGATTATAACTTGTTAAAATAATTTCATTAGCTATATTTATAATTTCTCTTATTGTTGATTTTTCTTTAATTATTTGTGCATAATAATCAATATTAGTTAAATTATTTATATTTTGTGATATTTCTACTAGATAATTAAATCCTCCTATTATTTCTAATTTTTTATTTTTTTCTAAAGATTCTGATAATGTAATTAAATCTATTGGTTTATATAATTTAAATAATTTATTTATTTCATTAAATATTATTTTATGAGATTTATAAAAAAAATCTTTTTCTTTTATTATTTCATTTATATTTTCTAATTTATTATTATTTAATATTAATCCTCCTAATAAAGATTGTTCTGCTTCAATAGAATATGGTTGTATATTTATTTTATTATTTATAATTTTATTGTTTTTTTTCATATATATATATATATTTTAAAAAAAATAATTTTTATATAATTTATTTATTTAAATTATAATTATTTATATTTTATTTTATTATATTTTTATAGAATATAATAATTTATTATAATATTTTATTTTTTTATAAATAAATAAAATTTATTATTTTTATTTTTTTTTTTTTTGTATATTTTTCATTTTTTTGGTATTTTTATAATATTATTTTTTTTATATGTTTCTATGTATATTAAACTATTTTTTTTTATTAATTTATTATTTTCTATTATATTTATACTTTTATTTAATAAATTTATCATTTTATATGGTGGATCTATAAATATTAAATCAAATATAATATTTTTTTTTTTTTTTAGTCATATTAATGAATTAATATTTATTATTTTATAATTTTTATTATTTATATTTTTAAAATTTTTTTTTATATTATTAAATATTTTATAATTTTTTTCTAATAAAATTACATATTTTGCATTATTTGATATACATTCCATTCCTAAAATTCCAGTTCCTGAAAAACAATCTAGACATATTTTATTTTTTATATATTTATATAATCAATTAAATAATGTTTTTCTAATATTTATTGAAGTTGGTTTTAATAAATTATTTTTTATTGTTTTTATATTTAAATTTTTAAATTTTCCAGATGTTATTTTTATATATTTTTTTTTCATTATTTATTATAATTTTATTTTTTATTTGTTATTATTAATATATAAATTATTTTATTTAAGTTAAATATATTTTAATTTATATTTTTAATAATATAAATTTATATTATTATTATTTATTAATATGACTAAAAATATTATTAATTCTAAATTATTTAATATAAATAGTTTAGATTCTTATATATATAAGATTAATTCTTTACCTATATTATCTTTAGAAAAAGAGCATAAATTAATTACTAGATTTTATTATTATGGTGATTTAAAATCTATAAAAGAATTAATTTTATTAAATTTACGTTTTGTTATATATATAAGTAAAAATTATTCTGGTTATGGGTTATCTAGATTAGATTTAATTCAAGAAGGGAATATTGGTTTAATGAAATCTATAAAAAGATTTAATCCATTTTTTGGTGTTAGATTAATATCTTTTGCTATTTATTGAATTAAAGCAGAGATAAATAATTATATATTAAAAAATTGAAAAATTGTAAGAATTGCTACTACTAAATCTCAACGTAAATTATTTTTTAATTTAAGAAAAATTAAAAAAAAAATGGGTTGATTTAATAATAAAGAAATAAATTTTATTTCTAATAAATTAAATGTTTCTAAAAAAGATATAATAAATATGGAATATAGAATGTTTAGTAAAGATGTAGAAATAGATTTTTGTAAAAATAATTTATTTTATAATAATAAAGTATTTTTAAGTGTATTAGGAGATAAAAATTCTAATTTTGCTAATAATATAGAAATATATAATTGAAAAAAATATATTTTAAAAAAATTAAAAATAGCTTTGAGTTTATTAGATAAAAGAAGTAAATATATAATTATTTCTAGATGATTAAATAATAAAAAAAAAAAAACATTAAAAAAATTAGCTAAATATTATTCAGTATCTGCTGAAAGAATTCGTCAAATAGAAAAAAGTGCTATGGAAAAAATTAAAATATTTTTAAAAAATGAAAATAATATTTTAAAAAAATAAATATTATTTATTATTAATAATTTAAATTATAGGTTATTTGTGACTACTATATTAAGTGTTAGAAGAAAAAATTTAGTTGTTATGGGTGGAGATGGTCAAGCTACTTTTGGTAATACAATTTTAAAAAGTAATGTAAAAAAAGTTCGTAAATTATATTCAAACAAAATTATTGCTGGTTTTGCTGGAGGAACTGCAGATGCTTTTACTTTATTTGAATGTTTTGAAAAAAAATTAGAAATTTATCAAGGTCATATAATAAAATCTGCTGTTGAATTAGCTAAAGATTGAAGAACTGATAGAACTTTAAGAAGATTAGAAGCATTATTAGCTATTGCTGATATAAAATATTCTTTAATAATAACTGGTAATGGAGATATAATTCAACCTGAAAATAATTTAATTGCTATTGGTAGTGGAGGATCTTATGCTTTAGCTTCTGCAAGATCTTTATTAGAAAATACCAATTTAGATGCTAATTGTATAGTAAAAAAATCTTTATCTATTTCTGCTGATATATGTTTATATACTAATCATCATTTTACTATAGAAGAATTATATTATTAATTTTATTAGAGATTAAAATATGTATAATGAAATGACTCCTAAAGAAATTGTAAATGAATTAAATAAATTTATTATTGGTCAAGAAAGTGCTAAAAAAGCTGTTGCTATTGCTTTAAGAAATAGATGACGTAGAATGCAATTAAGTAAAGAATTTCGTAATGAAATTACTCCTAAAAATATTTTAATGATAGGTCCTACAGGAGTGGGTAAAACTGAAATAGCGCGTCGTTTAGCTAAATTAAGTAATTCTCCTTTTATTAAAGTTGAAGCTACTAAATTTACTGAAGTAGGATATGTGGGTAAAGAAGTTGATTCTATTATTAGAGATTTAGTAGATTATGCTGTAAAAATGATTAAAAATCAAACTATAGAAATAAATATATTGAAAGCAAAAAAATTAGCTGAACAACGTATATTAAATATTTTAGTTGAGAATTTAGATAAAGAAAATAATAAGGAATATATTATTAAAAAAGATTCTATATTATATAAATTACGTAAAGGTTATTTAGATAATAAAATTATTGATATTAATATTAATATTCCTTCTTTAGGAATAGAAATAATGTCTCCACCTGGTATGGAAGAAATGACAAATCAATTACAATCAATATTTCGTAATTTAAGTAGTAAAAAAAAAAAAATACGTAAATTAAAAATTAAAGATGCTATGAATTTACTTATTGAAGAAGAATCTTCTAAATTAGTTAATTTTGATAATGTTAAACGTAAAGCTATTAATTTAGTAGAACAACAAGGTATTGTATTTATTGATGAAATAGATAAAATTTGTAAAAGAGGAGAAATAAGTGATTCTGGAGTTTCAAGAGAAGGTGTACAAAGAGATTTATTACCTTTAGTTGAAGGTTGTACTGTATCTACTAAATATGGTGTTGTAAAAACTGATTATATATTATTTATAGCATCAGGATCATTTCAATTTTGTAATCCTTCTGATTTAATTCCTGAATTACAAGGAAGATTACCTATTAAAGTAGAATTAAATCCTTTAACTAATAAAGATTTTGAAAAAATTTTAGTTGAACCTAATATTTCTCTTACATCTCAATATAAAAATTTATTAAAAGTTGAAGGTGTTAATATAAAATTTACTAATGATGGAATAAAATCTTTAGCTAATATTTCTTGAAAAATTAATGAAAATACTGATAATATAGGTGCAAGAAGATTACATACTGTTTTAGAAAAATTAATGGAAGATATATCTTTTAATGCTAATAATTATAAAGATAAATCTATTTTAATAGATTCTAAATATGTAAATTTAAAATTAAATAATTTAATTATAAATGAAGATTTAAGTAAATTTATATTGTAAATATTATTATTTTTTTTTATAATTTATTATAATTATTTATTTTTTTGATTATAATAAAATTTGAAATTTAAAATTATAATTATGGAATTAAAAAAATGAAATAGAAATATAGCTATATATATAGCTTTTAAAAATGGTATTATTTTAAATATACATTATTGAAGAATAATATTTTATTTTAGGTTTTTTTATATTAAGAATAATATTATTCCTAATATAAGAAATTTATTAAATTTTTTAAATAAAAAATATAATTGTAATTATGATAGTTTTTATTTATTAAAATTATTTCCTAAAGGTTTTATTAAACAAATTATTAAAATTACTTGTTTACCAAGTAATATTAGATGTTTTTAATAATATTAAAATTTTATATTAAAATTATATGAAAAAAAAAATACATCCAAATATATTTTCTTTAAAAATAAATTGTTCATGTGGTAATATAATAAATATTTATTCTACATTAAAAAATAATTTTTTTATAGATATTTGTTATAAATGTCATTCTTATTATACAGGTAAACAAAAAATCTCTTTTTCTAAAGGTAGAATAGAAAATTTAAGAAAAAGATTTAGTTTAATTAATATTAAATAATTTTAATAAAAATTTTATTTATATTTTTTTAATTTTTATTTTTAAATTACTAAATTTTTTTATTATATTTTCATAACCTCTATAAATATGGTGTATAGATTTTATAATTGTTTTTCCATATGCTATACATCCTGCTAATAATAATGTTATAGAACATCTTAAATCTTTTGCTATTATTGTTTTTCCAAATATTTTTTTTACTCCATAACATATAATTTTATTATTTATAATTTTTATGTTTGCTCCCATTTTTTTTAATTCATTTATATGAGAAAATCTTTTTTTAAATATATTTTCTTTTATTATAGATTTTCCTTTTGATATGCTATTTAATAATGTAAATTGTGGTTGCATATCTGTGGGAAAATAAGGATATGGATTTGTTATAATATTAATTGATTTACATTTTTTATTTTTCATATCTAATTTAATAAAATCATTTTTTATTTTTATTTTTGCTCCGCATAATTTTAATTTTTTTAATATTATTTTTAATAAATTAGGATTTGTATTATAACAAATTATTTTTCCTTTAGATATAGCTGATGCTATTAAATATGTTCCTGTTTCTATTCTATCTGGTAAAATTTTATATTCACATGATGATAATACTTTTATTCCATATATTATTATTATATTTGTTCCTCCTCCGTATATTTTAGCTCCACATTTATTTAAAAAATTAATCATATCTATTATTTCTGGTTCTTTTGAACAATTTTTTATTATAATTTTTCCTTTTACAAATATTGATATTAATATACTAGTTATTGTTGCTCCTACACTTTTTTTTTTTAATAAAATTATATTTGATATTATTTTTTTTTTTATTTTAGCTTTTATTATATTATTTTTATATTTTATTTTTATTCCTAAATATTTTAATATATCTAAATGTAAATTTATTGGTCTATTTTCTATATTACATCCTCCTGGAGTATCTAAAATTATTTTATTACATCTTATTAATATTGTTGGTAATAATCATATTGATGCTCTTATTTTTTTAATTAATTTTTTTGGAATATAGTTATTATTTATATATTTTGCGTTTATTATTATTATATTTTTTTCTTTTTTTATTTTTATACCTATTTTTTTAAATATTTTTAAAGTTATACTTATATCTTTTAAATTTGGTATATTTTTAATTATTATTTCTTTTTTAATTAATAAACAACTATATAATATTGGTAAAGCTGAATTTTTTGATCCTGATATTTTTACTTCTCCTTGTATTTTATTTGGTCCTAATATTATAAATTTTTTTTTCATATTTATTATTTTTATTTTATTTTATTATTTTAAAATACATTTTTTTTTTCTTTAATTAAATTATTTATTATAATTTTATTTTTTTTTATTAAATATTATAGTATTATTTGTATTAATGAATTAAATATATATTATTTAATTATTATATTTATTTATATTTAATATATTATATAATTTGTTATAATTATTATAAATATATATATATGTATATATATTAAAAAGAATGTATTATTTATGTTTCAATTATATATTTTATTATTTAAAAAAAATATTATAATATAAAATATAATTTTAAATTGTATTTGTTTATTTTTATATTAATATATATTATTAATATTAATAATAATTTATTTATTTTTTATATATTTTATTTATGAAATATAAATCTGCTTTTTTAAATAATATTAAAAATTATTTAAATATTAAAAAAAATGGAGTATATATAGATTGTACATTTGGTTCTGGTTATCATTCTTTTGAAATATTAAATTATTTAAATAAAAATGGTAAATTATATTCTTTTGATTGTGATCCTATTTCTATTAAAAAAGGAAAAAAAAAAATTAATGATTATCGTATAAAATTAATAAATGATAATTTTTCTAATTTAAAATATTATATAAATTATTATAATTTATATAAAAAAATTAATGGTATAATTTTTGATTTGGGATTATCTAATATTCAGTTAGATAATTCTAATAGAGGATTTTCATTTTTAAAAAATGGTCCATTAGATATGAGAATGAATCAAAATTTAGGTTTTCCTTTAAAAAAATGAATTAATAATGCTAAAGAAAAAGATATTTATAATGTTATTAAAAAATATGGTCAAGATTATAATTCTAAGAAAATATCAAAGAATATATTTTTATATTGTAAAAAAAATAAATTATGTACTACTTATGAATTATCTAAAATTATTAAATATTCTATAAAATCTTATAAAGATTATAAAAGTAAAGCTAGAGTTTTTCAAGCTTTTAGAATATTTATTAATAATGAATTATCTAATTTAAAAAGTTCTTTATATGAATCTTATAAATTTTTATCTAAAAAAGGTAGATTAGTTGTAATTAGTTTTAATTCTTTAGAAGATAAAATAGTAAAAAAATTTATTAAAAAGAAATCAGATAGTAATTATAATTTATTAAATGGTATTCCTTTAACTTTTAATCAAATTAAAAATTTTAATCCTTCTAAATTAATAAATTTAGGTAAATTTAAACCTTCTAAAAAAGATATTTTTAATAATTCTAGAATAAGAAGTGCTATATTAAGAGTTGCTGAAAAAATTTAATTTTTTTTTTAATAAGGAATTTTATTTGAAAAAAAAATTTTTAAAAGATATTTTATTTAAATATTTTAATAAAAATATTAGTTTTCCTAAAATTTTTATAAATAATAT
Organism: Candidatus Stammera capleta; assembly: GCA_036689235.1. Classification (GTDB taxonomy): domain Bacteria; phylum Pseudomonadota; class Gammaproteobacteria; order Enterobacterales; family Enterobacteriaceae; genus Stammera; species Stammera capleta_Q. The sequence goes on from CP144769.1 coordinate 92,674, forward strand.
AAAAATTGATAGTAGATTAGTTAAGAAAAATGATTTATTTGTAGCTTTAAAAGGTTATAAAGAAAATGGTAAAAAATATATTTACAATGCTTTATTAAATGGTGCAATAGCTGTATTAACTTATTCTAAAATAAATAAAAATTATTTTTTTTTTAATTTAAAATATAAAATATTTATTTTTTTTATTTATAAATTAAATAATTTTTTATCTGAAATTATAGGTAATTTTTATAATAATCCAAGTAAAAAAATGTTTTTATTTGGTGTTACTGGAACTAATGGTAAAACAACTGTCGTTAATTTTATTTCAAATTGGATTAATTTATTAAATTATAAAGTTTCTGTTTTAAGTACTTTAGGTAATGGAATATATAATAATTTACATTATTCATTAAATACTACAAGTTCTGTTTTAGATACTCAATTAGAATTAAAAAATCATTATAATATGGGTGCTAAATTTTCTTGTATTGAAGTATCGTCACATTCATTAGTACAAAATCGTATAAAATCATTATATTTTAATTGTGCTGTATTTACTAATTTAAGTTTAGATCATTTAGATTATCATAAAAATTTTAAAAATTATGAATTAGCTAAACGTAAATTATTTTTTGATTTTAATATTAAAAATTTAATTATTAATATAGATGATCCTATAGGATTTAAATGATTTAAAGAATTAAAAAGTGAATATGTTATTCCAGTAACATTTAATAAAAAAAATATTATTTATTTTAAATATAGATGATTATATGTTAAAAAAATTATTTATTTTGGTTTTTTAAAAAAAGTTTATTTTAAATCTTTTTTAGGAAATGGTATATTAAATTTTTTTTTCCCTGGTAATTTTAATATTATAAATGCTATATTAAGTTTTACATCTTTATTATCATTAAATTTTAATATTTATGATTTATTAAATGTAAGTAAATATTTAGATTTACCTGAAGGTAGAATGGAATTTTTTTATCGTAAAAAAAAACCTTTATTTATAGTTGATTTTGCTCATACTCCTATAGCTTTAAAAAATATTTTAATAGAATGTAGAAAATATTGTTTAGGTAAATTATGATGTATTTTTGGTTGTACTGGTAATAGAGATAAAAGTAAAAGACCTTTAATGGGTTATATAGCTAAAAATTATTCTGATATAGTTATTATTACTAATGATGATTTATATTTTGAAGATGAAGATTTAATATTAAAAGATATTAAATCAGGTATAAATAATTTTAATAATGTTTATATTATATTAAATAGAATTTTAGCAATTAAATTTTCTTTTATAAATTCAAATTATAATGATGTTATATTAGTTGCAGGTAAAGGTCATGAAAAATATAGTTTTTTTTTAAATAATAAAATTAAATATTCTGATAGATATTTTATAAAAAAAATATTAAGGAAATATTAATGAAAAATTTAAGTTTATTAAAAATATCAAATATTACTAATTCAATTTTATTAGGAAAAAATATATATATTAAAAATATTTCTATTGATACAAGAAAAGATAATATAAGTAATTCTTTATTTATAGTTATTAGAGGTATTTACAAAAAAGAGTTTTTATGTTTTGAAGCTATTAAAAAAGGTGCTGTAGCTTTACTTATAGATTTTTATTTACCTATATTTAAAATACCTTTATTAATAACTAAAAATACTAAAATAGCTTTAGGAAAAATATCTTCTTGGTTAAGAAAAAAATGTAATTCTAAAGTAATTTGTATTACTGGTAGTACTGGTAAAACATCTACCAAAGAAATATTAGTTAATATTTTAAAACAATCAAATTCTATATTATATAATCTTTATAATTTTAATAATGAATTAGGTATACCTATTACATTATTAAATTTACAATATTTAAAATATAAATATATAATCTTAGAATTAGGTAGTAATTCAATTGGAGATATTGATTATTTATCTAAAATAACTTTACCTAATATTTCTTGTATTACTAATATTTCTATTTCTCATTTAAATGGTTTTAAAAAATTTAAAAATATTATAATAGATAAAGGTAAAATTTTTAAATATTTATTAAAAAATGGAATTGCTATTTTAAATATTAATTATTTTTTTTATAATTATTGAAAAAAATATTTGTTATATAAAAAAAAAATATTTTATAATATTTTAGATTTTTATAAATGTAATGTATTTTTAAATAATTTTAAATTTAGTATTCTTGGTACTTATTTTACTATTAATACAATATATGGTAAACAAAAAATATTTACTAAATTATTAGGAATTCATAATATTACCAATATTTTATTATCTATTATTTTATCTTTATATTTAGAAGTAAATATAAAAGATATAAAATTAGGTTTAGAAAGTTTATTACCAATTAAAGGTAGATTATATCCTATATATTTAAATAAAAAAAAAATAATATTAGATGATTCTTATAATTGTAATCCTAGATCATTATATTTTAGTATAAATTTTTTACAAAAATGTAGTGGTTATAAATTATTGGTTATTTCTGATATGTTTGATTTAAGTTATATGTCTTTATATTGTCATAAATATATTGGAACTTTAATAAGAAAAAAATTTTTTATTGATAAAGTATTAAGTATAGGTAAATATAGTTATTATATTAGTAAATATAGTAAGATAGGTGAACATTTTAATAATTTTAATAAATTATTAATAAGAATTAAATATATATTAAAATGTAATAATGAAATTATTATTTTAATTAAAGGTTCTAATATATTTAATATGAATAAAATAATTAATTTTTTATAGGTAAAATATGTTTTATACTACTTTTTTAAAATTATTTTTATTTGATTTTTTTTTACCTTTTTTTTTATCTTTTTTAATATCTTTTGATTTAATAAAATATTTTATATTTATTTTTAATAATTTAAATTTTTTTCAAAATATACGTAATTTTTTACCTAATAATCATATTTTAAAAAATAAAATTCCCACTATGGGTGGTTTAATAATTTTAATTTGTTTTTTTTTAATTTTTTTTTTATTTTTTTATAAGATTTATAATTTTGATATATTTATATTATTTTTATTTTTTGTTTTAAATGCATTAATAGGATTATTAGATGATTGTATGAAATGTTTTATATTAAATTCTAGTGGTTTATCAATATTTAATAAATATATTTTGCAATCTTTTGTATCTATTTTATATATTTTTTATTTATATAAAAGAAATATTTTTTTAGATTCATTCTTTAATTTTTATTATTTAAAATTTAATATTAATTATATTTATTTTTTTTTATTATATTTTATTTTAATAGGAATATCTAATTCTGTTAATATTACTGATGGTTTAGATGGTTTAGTTGTTTTTCCATTAATTTTAAATTTCATATTTTTATTGATTGTATGTATTAATAAATATTTATTTATAATTAATTTTTTTTTAGTTAATTATGAATATTTAATATTCATTAAATATTTAATTATATCTATTAGTATTATTATAGGTATATTATTTTCTTTTTTATATTATAATTTTAATCCTGCTAAAATTTTTTTAGGAGATGTAGGTTCTTTGTCTTTAGGATTTATTTTATCGATTATTTTTATTTTATTAAAGAAAAAAAAATTTATATTAATAAATAGTTTTATTTTTATAATTGAAATTATTTCAGTTATGTTACAAATTTTTTCATTTTATTTTTTAAATAAAAGAATATTTTTAATGGCTCCTTTACATCATCATTATGAATTATTAAATTATAAAGAAAAAAATATAGTATTTATTTTTTGATTTTTTTCATTTATTTTATTTATAATTTCTTTATTTTTATATTTTAAAATTTATGTATAATTATAATAACAAAAATATAGTTGTTTTAGGTGCTGGATTAACTGGTTTATCTTGTATAAACTATTTTATTTCATTAAATATATATCCTAAATTAATGGATTTTAATTATATTAATAATATTTCAGTACCTAATGGTATAGAATATTGTTTTGGATATTTAAATGAAAATTGATTATTAAATTCTGATTTAATAATTATTAGTCCTGGAATATCTTCTTATCATTATTTAATTATTAAAGCAAAAAAAATTGGTATAGAAATTATTAATGATATAGAAATATTTTGTAGAATAAATAAAAAACCTATTATATCTATAACTGGAACTAATGGTAAAAGTACTGTTGTATCTTTATTATTTAATATATTTAAATCTTATAATATTAATGTATCTTTAGGTGGTAATATTGGTATTCCTGTATTAAATTTATTAAATAATAATAGTGATTTATATATATTAGAAATTTCTAGTTTTCAATTAGAATATACATATTCTTTAAAGTCTATTTGTTCTTGTATTTTAAATATTACTTATGATCATATGGATAGATATGTATCTTTTCAAGATTATTTTTTTTGTAAATTTAAAATTTTTAATAATTCTAAATATTGTATATTAAATTTTAATGATAAAGAAATACTTTTTAAAAATATTTTAGATAGAAAAGTTATTACATTTGGTTATTATATAGGTGATTATTATATTAATGAAATAAATAACAATTTATATTTATCTAAAAATAATTATAATTATATAAATATAAAATATATTTATTTAAAAGGTATTTTTAATTATTTAAATATGTTAGTTGTTATTTGTATTTCAGAAATTTTTAAAATTCCTAAAAAAATTATTTTAAATAATTTAATTAATTTTAAAGGATTATCTCATAGATTTTGTATAATTAAAAATAAAAGTAATATTTTAATTATTAATGATTCTAAATCTACTAATATAGATAGTACATTATCTTCTTTAAATAATTTACCTAATATAAAAGGTAAAATATGATTATTAATGGGTGGTGATAATAAAAATGTTAATTTTAAAAAATTTTTAAAACCTAATTTATTATTTTATAAAAATTTATTTATTTGTTGTTATGGAAAAAGTAAGAATATAATATTTGATTTAATTCCTAATATTTCTTTTAAATTTAATTTTTTATGTGATATTATAAAATTTATTTCAATTAATGTTAAATATAATGATATAATCTTATTTTCACCAGGATGTTCTAGTTTAGATCAATTTAATAATTATAAAGAAAGAGGTATAGAATTTATTAAATTAATTAATAAATATTTTTAATAAATTTTTATATTTTATTTATGAAAATAAATCGTGTAATGATTATTACTGGTGGTACTGGTGGTCATATATTTCCTGGTTTAGTTATAGCTAAATATTTAAAAAAAAATGGATGTTTAATAAAATGAATAGGTAGTAAAAATAGATTAGAATCTATTTTAGTTCCTAAATTTAATATAAATATTGAATGTATATATATTCCTTATTTTAAAAATTATATTAATTTATTTTATTATATTAAATCTATATATTTAATAATAAAAAAAATAAAGTTTTGGAAACCTGATTTAATTTTAGGTTTTGGTGGATACATATCTTTTTGTGGTATTATTTCTGCATGATTATGTAATATTAATAATATAATACATGAACAAAATTCTATTTTAGGTTTTTCAAATAAAATATTATATTATTTTTCTACTAAAAAATTACAAGCTTTTCCTAATACTTTTAATTCTAATATTGCTATTACTGTTGGTAATCCTATTAGAAAAGAAATATTATCTATTAAACCTCCTAATATTAGATTAATTAATCGAAGAGGTAAAATTAATATATTAATTATTGGAGGTAGTCAAGGTTCTGAAATTATAAATAATGTAATTTTTAAAATTATAAAAATTTTAAATATGAATAAATATTTATTTTTTCATCAAGTTGGTTTTTTAGGTTATAAAAAAAATATAAAATTAATAAATAGTATAAATAATATTAATAATTATAGATGTGTTAGTTTTATATATAATATACATAAATTTTATAGTTGAGCTGATTTAATAATATGTAGATCTGGTGCATTAACAATAAGTGAAATTAGTAATATAGGATTAGCTTCTATTTTAATACCTTTAGTTAATAAAGATAATCATCAATATTATAATGCTAAATTTTTATCTAAAAATAATTCTGCTATTATAATAAATGAGAATATATTAAATGAATTTTTATTAGCTAATATAATATTAAAATTAAATAGAAAAAAATTATTTAATATGTCTAATTTATCATATTTAAATAGAATAAAAAATCCTAATAAAAAATTTATTAAAGAAATATATAATATTTAAATATATAATAATTAATATTATGAGATAATTAAGTGAGTAATAATAATTTGTTTTTTAATATAAATAAAAAAAGATTTGTTATACATTTTATTGGTATTGGTGGTGTTGGAATGTCATCAATAGCAGAATATATGTTATTATCTGGTTATAATGTAACTGGATCTGATATAAATTTTAATTATAGAATAAAATATTTATCTTCTTTAGGAATTAAAATATATAATAATCATTGTAAAAATAATATTTTAAAATGTAATTTAATTGTTTATTCTTCTGCTATTAATTTATTAAATGATGAAATTTTATTTGCAAAGAATAATAATATTCCTATAATATCTAGAATTGAAATGTTATATGAATTAACTAAATATAATTATTTAATTACTGTTATTGGTAGTCATGGTAAAACTACTACTACTTCTTTAATTTTTGATTTATTTTTAAATTATGATATGAAAATTAATTGTATAAATGGAGGTAATATAAAATCTATAAATTCTTATATTTATTTAAGTAATAGTAAATATTTTTTAATTGAATTAGATGAAAGTGATAATTTATTTACTTTATTAAAACCTACTATAGTTATTTTAACTAATATAGATTATGATCACTTAAATAATTATAATAATAATATAAATAATTTAATTAATTCTTTTATAAATTATATAAATAAAATTCCATTTTATGGTTATCTTATAGCTTGTTTTGATGATAAAAATATTATATCTATTTTAAATAAAAATATTTTTAATTGTAAAATAATTACTTATGGTTTTAATAAAAAATCAAATTTTTTAATTAATAATTATAAACAAAAGAAAAATTTTAGTAATTTTGATTTATATATTAACAAAAAAAAAAAATATAATTTAAGTGTAAATATGTTTGGTAAACATAATATTTCGAATTTAATTAGTTCTATAATTTTATTAAATCAATTTTATAAGTTAGATTTATCAAAACTTCAAGAAAAAATATATTTTTTAAAAGGTGTTAGTAGAAGATCTGAAATTATAGGTGAATTTTCTTTTTTTTATAAAAAACGTTTTTATAATAATATATTATTTATTTCTGATTATGGACATCATCCTACTGAAATATATTATAATATAAATTCTATATATAAATCTTGAAATAGAAGAATAGTTATGGTTTTTCAACCTCATAGATTTAGTAGAACTAAATTATTATTAAATAATTTTGTAAATGTTTTAATTAAAGTTGATATTTTATTATTATTAAATATTTATTATTCTTATGAAGATAATTCTATATATAATATAAGTAGTAATAAATTATTTTCATTAATGTATGATTTATATAATTATAAAAATTGTATTTTATTAAATAAAAATTGTGATATTTTTAAATATTTGTTAAATATTATTATTGATAAAGATATTGTTTTATTTCAAGGTGCTGGAAAAATTGATTTACTTTTATATAGTTTTATTTGTAATTATGTAAAATAAAATTAATTTAATTATATTTATTATGAAATCTATAAATAATGTTGCTATATTTTTTGGTGGAACTTCTAATGAAAGAAGTATTTCTATAAAATCTGGTTATTGTATTTTTAAATGTTTATTAAAGAAAAATATTAATATTTATCTTATTGATATAAAATATTTTTGTATAAATAGTTTTTTAAAAAAAAAAATAGATAAAGTTTTTATAGCATTACATGGTAAAATAGGAGAAGATGGAGTTATACAAGGTTTTTTAGATTTTTTAAAAATTCCATATACTGGAAGTGGTCTTTTTACTTCATCTTTATGTATTAATAAATATAATACTAAAAATTTTTTAAATAATTTTAAAATAAAAATTTTACCTCATGTATATATTAAAAAAATATATATTAATAATAATATTAATAAATTTTTTAAATTATATAAAAAAATTTTATTAAAATTAAATATTCCTTTTATAGTAAAACCTAATATTTTTGGATCAAGTATAGGATTAAATATTATTAATAATTTTAATGATTTTAAAAATTATTTTAGTAAATTTAATATTATTAATTTTAATAATTTTATTTTTGAAAAATATATTTTTGGTGATGAATATACTGTTAGTATTTTAAATAATAAAATTTTATGTCCTATTAAAATTAAATATAAAAATAAAATTTTTAATTTTAATTTAAAATATGATTATAATAATTTTTTTTTTTCAATAAATATTAATAATAATATTAAAAGAAAATTAATTAATATTTCTAAAAAAATATGAAATATTTTAAATTGTAAAGGTTGTATAAGAATAGATTATATAATTGATAAATTTGAAAATATTTGATTTTTAGAGGTTAATACTATACCTGGTATGACTAATAAAAGTTTAGTTACTATTTGTGCTAAATATTCTAATATTGAATATTCTAAATTAATTTTAAATATATTATATAATTAAATTTAAATATTTTATTATAAAATATAATTTAATTATAATTTATGATTTATTATTAATATTATATTTAATATTTTTGGATGATTTATTTTTTTTATTATTTTATTTTTATTTTTTAATAAATATTTTTTTATAATATAATTATTTATTTTTATATAAATATTTTTTTTTTTTATATTTATTATTTTGTATTTATTATATATTTTTTTTGGTAAAATATTTTTTATTTTGTTATCTATTTTTTTTACTAATTTACTTTTTATTATTAAAGATATTAGATTATTTTTTTTATTATTTATAATATCTATTATTAATTTTGGTTTTTTATTTTTCATTTTTTTTTATATTTTATGATAATATATGTATTATATTTATTTAATATTGTAAATAATATATGTATATTTTATTATTATAATTCATTTTATATAAATTTTATTAATTATTATGTTTATTAAATTATTTTCATATATTTTTAATAATAAAAATAAAAAAAAAATTGATTATTTTTATTATATTATAAATAAAATTAATGATTTAAAAAAAATATTTTCTAAATATTCTGATTTTATTATAAAAAATAATACAGATGTATATTGTAAAATTTTAAGTTATAATAGAAATAATAGTGATTATATTTTGCCTTATGTTTTTGCTAATATATATGAAGCTATAAAAAGAATTTTTAAAATTGAATTATTTGATGTTCAATTATTAGGAGCTTTATCTTTATATTATGGTTATATTATAGAAATGAAAACTGGTGAAGGTAAAACTATTACTTCTACTTTACCTATATATTTTTATTCTTTATTTAAAAAAGGAGTTCATGTAATTACTATAAATGAATATTTAGCTAAAAGAGATTGAACAAATAATAGTAAATTATTTAATTTTTTAGGTTTAAGTGTTGGTTTAAACTTATCTAATATGTCAATAGTAGAAAAAAGGAAATCTTATTTATGTGATATTACTTATGGTACTAGTAGTGAATTTGGTTTTGATTATTTACGTGATAATATGGTTTTATCTAAATATAATAAAGTTCAAAGAAAAAAATTATATTATGCTATTTTAGATGAAATTGATTCTATTTTAATAGATGAGTCTAGAACTCCATTAATTATTTCTGACTTTAATAATAATAAAAATTATATATATAAGAAAATAAATAAAATTATATTTTATTTTAAACCTGTATGTAAAGAAGATTATAATTATAAATTAAATAATGGTGATTTTATAATTGATAAAGAAGTTAATCAAATTTATATTACTGAAAGTGGATTTATAAATTTAGAAAAAATATTTATAAAAAATAATATAATTAATGAAAATAAATTTTATTATAATATTAAAAATATAAATATTATTAGTTATTTTATTTGTTTATTAAAAGCTTATTATATTTATAAAAAAAATATTCATTATTTAGTAAAAGATGGAAAAGTAATTATTATAGATGAAAATACTGGTAGGATGGTTCCTGATAGAAGATTATCAGATGGATTACATCAAGCTTTAGAAGTTAAAGAAAATGTTAAAATTAATTATGAAAATAAAATATTAGCTTATATAACTTTTCAAAATTATTTTAGTATTTATAAAAATATATGTGGTATGACAGGAACTGCTATAACTGAAGCTTCTGAATTTAATTTAATTTATAATTTAAATGTTATGGTTATTCCTACTAATAAATTAATGATTCGTGTTGATTATAATGATTTAATTTATTTAACAGAAAAAGAAAAAATATATTCTATAATAAATGATATAAAAGAAAAAAATATTAAAGGACAACCAATATTGGTAGGAACTACATCTATAAAAAAATCTGAATATTTATCTTATTTATTATTTAAAAATGGTATAAAAAATAATGTTTTAAATGCTAAGTATCATAAATTTGAAGCTGATATTATAGCTCAAGCTGGTAAATTAGGTTCTGTTACTATTGCTACTAATATGGCTGGTCGTGGAACTGATATAGTTTTAGGTGGTAATTTAAATCAAAAAATATCTAATTTAAATAATATTGAAAATAATATAAATAAAATTAATTTAATTAAAAAAAAATGAAAATTAAATAATGATAAAGTTATATCTTTAGGTGGTTTATATGTTATAGGTACTGAGAGATATGAGTCTAGAAGATTAGATAATCAATTAAGAGGAAGATCTGGTAGACAAGGAGATCCTGGTTCTTCTAGATTTTATATATCTATGGATGATTCTTTAATGAAAATTTTTTCTTCTAAAAATATAATATATTATATAAGAAAATTAGGTATTGATTATGGTAAATGTATAGAACATCCTTGATTATCATTTTATATTAAAAGTGCTCAAAAAAAAATTGAGAGTCGTAATTTTGAAATTCGTAAATCTCTTTTAGATTATGATAATATATATAATGATCAAAGGAAAATAATATATTTTAAAAGAAATAAAATATTATATTCTAATAATATTTATAAATATATATGTATTTATATTAAAAATATAGTAAATAATTTTTTATTTTTATATGTTAATAACAGGATATTATTTAATAAATATTATAATTATTTTGGTGTAAAAATATCAAATATATTATTTATTAATAATGATTTTTTTAAAATATATAGTATTATTTTAAATAAAATAATATTTTTTTTTAATATTGTTAAAAAAAAAATAAAAAAAAAAATTTTATTTAAATTAGAAAAGAATATTATGTTAAAAACATTAGATTTTTTTTGAACAGAATATTTATATATTATTGATAATTTAAAAGAAAGTATAAATTTATGTATTTATTCTCAAAAAGAACCAAAACAAGAATATAAAATAAAATCTTTTAATATTTTTGTAAATATGTTAGATAATTATTATTATGAAGTAATAAAAATATTATTAAATTTACCTATGGAATATAATAAATTAATTAAAATTATTAATTTATATTTATAATTTTATTTTTTTTTAATTATATATATAATATATATATAATTTATGAAATTATAAATATTTTTTTAAAAAAATATTTAATAAAATTTATTTATAAAAATATTATTATAATAATATGTATTCAAAAATTAATTTATCTTTAAAATGAAGACCAAAATTTTTTAAAGATTTTATTGGTCATAATAATATAATTGAAATTTTAATTAATAGTTTAAAATATAATAAAATACATAATTGTTATTTATTTTATGGTTCTCATGGAATTGGAAAAACAAGTTTGGCTAGAATTTTTTCAAAAAGTTTAAATTGTATTAAAGGTATTAATTATAATTTTTGTGGTAAATGTATTAATTGTATAAATATTGATTTAAATAAATCTTCTGATGTAATAGAGATAGATGCTGCTTCACGTACTAAAATAGAAGATATAAAAGAAATTTTTGATAATATAAATTATTTACCAATTTATATGCGTTATAAAATATATATAATTGATGAAGTTCATATGTTATCTCGTTATAGTTTTAATTTTTTATTAAAAATTTTAGAAGAACCTCCAAAACATATAAAATTTATTTTAGCTACAACTGAAATTAATAAAATTCCTGATACTATATTATCAAGATGTATTTCATTTTATTTAAAATCTTTAAGTGAAAAAAATATTATTAAAAGAATTAATTATATTTTATATAAAGAAAAAATAAAATTGGATATTAATATTATTAAAATAATATCTTTATATTCTAATGGAAGTATGAGAGATGCTTTAAATTTATTAGATCAATTATTAATGTTGAATATAAATAATAATTTTTCTTTTAATAAAATATATTCTTTATTAGATATAGTTGATTATAAATTAATATTATTATTTATGAAATATTTATTTGAAAAAAATAATAAAATATTTTATTTATTAAATAAATTAAATAATTTGGATATAAATTATAATAATTTTTTATTAATTTTAATTGAAAATTTTCATAATATATTATTATTATTTTTATATCCTAAATATAAATATTATTTAAATAAATATTTCATTAAAATTGATTATTTAATTAATTTAAAAAAAAAAATAAATTTAAAAGATATTATTTTTTATTATAAATTATTTTTATTATGTAAAAAAAATATTTTAATTATAAATAATAAAAGAATAATTTTTGAATTTTATGTTATTAGAGCTTTTATATATAATAATTAATATTATTTATAGTAAAGATTTATTTTATTTGTTAATATATTATTAAAATATAAATATATAATAGGAATTTTAATGAAAAAAGAAACTTATGTTTTTAAATCAGAAATTAAAGAATTATTAAATATAATGATAAATTCATTGTATTCTAATAAAGAAATTTTTTTAAGAGAATTAATATCTAATTCTTCGGATGCTATAGATAAAATAAAATTTTATAATATAAATAATAAAAATAATAATGTAAATAATTTTGATGATGATTATTTTATTAAAATTTATATTGATGGGAATAATTTAGTAATAAGTGATAATGGTATTGGTATGACTAAAAAGGAATTAATTAATAATTTAGGAAAAATTGCCAAATCAGGTACTAAAGAATTTTTAGATAAATATGTAAATTTAAAAGAAGAAAATAAAAATAATAATATGATAGGTCAATTTGGTGTTGGTTTTTATTCTTCTTTTATGGTATCTAATAAGGTTATAGTTCATACTAAATCTATTATTGATATTAAAAATGATGGTTATTTATGAAGTTCATATGGTCAAGGAAAATATAATATTATTAAAAAAAAAAAAAATAATATTGGTACTGACATTATATTAAATATAAAAGATTCTTGTAAAGAATTTTTAGATTATTCTAATATAGAAAAAATAGTAGTAAAATATTCAAATTATATTAATATTCCTATAAAAATTAAATATTTTGATAAAAATAAAAATAAATATATTTTTAAAAAAATAAATAAATCTGAAGCTTTATGAATAAAAAATAAAAAAGATATTTCTAAAAAAGAATATATTGATTTTTATAATTCTTTAACTAATAATTTAGGAAATCCTTTAATTTGATCACATAATAAAATTGAAGGTAAAAATAATTATATTAGTTTAATATATATTCCTAGTATTTCTCCTTGGAATATTTGAAATAGAGATGAATATAAAAATGGAATTAAAATATATATAAATAGAATTTTTATAATGGAAGGTATTACCAAAATAGTACCGTTTTATTTAAGATTTATTCAAGGTATTATAGATACTAGTGATTTATCTTTAAATGTTTCTCGTGAAATATTACAAGATAATAATTTTATTAATATTTTACGTGTTTCTATAACTAATAAAGTTATAAATATATTAGATAAATTATCTTTAGATAAAAATAAATATTTTATTTTTTGAAAAGAATTTGGTAATATTTTTAAAGAAGGTTTAGCTGAAGATGAAGTAAATCGTTATAAAATATCTTTGTTATTAAGATTTTGTTCTACATATTATTCTTCTAAAGATAAATATGTTTCATTAGAGGATTATATAAATCGTATGTTACCTGGACAAGATAAAATTTTTTATATTATTTCTGATAATTATTCTTCTTCTTTTAATAGTCCTCATTTAGAAATTTATCGTAAAAAAAATATTGAAGTTTTATTAATGTTTAATAGAATAGATGAGTGAATGATGTCTTATTTAAATGATTTTAAAGGAATTAAATTTTATTCTATAAATAAAAGTGATATTAATTCTAATTCAATTATTTTAGATAAATCAAAAGTTATAAATAATAATGATAATAATTTAAGTAATTTTTTATCAAGAGTAAAAAATATTTTATCTAAACATAATATAAAAGATGTAATTTTAACTGAAAAATTAGATAATTTTCCCGTTGTTGTTACTACATCTTCTAATGAAATTAGTACTCAAATGTCTAAATTATTATCTTCAATTGGAAAATCTGTTCCTAATGTAAAATATTTATTAGAAATTAATCCTAATCATATTTTAATTAAATATATTAGTATTATTAAGGATACTTCTTTATTTAAAGAATGAATAAATTATTTATTTTATCAAGCTATATTAATAGAAACAAATTCTTTAAATAATCCTACTAAATTTATTAATATTATTAATAATATATTATGTAAATTAATTGTTAAATAATATTTTTTTTTTTTTAAATAAAAGTAAATATATAAATATTTCATTATATAATATATAAAATATATATTTATATTAATGAAATGTTATATATTTAAATAAAATATAAATTAAATATTATAATATTTTATTTTTTTTAATTAATTTTTTTAATTTTTTTTATATTTTTTAATATTTCTTTATATATTTTTTTATTTTTTTTTATAAAATTAGATGAATTTATTTTACCTTGTCCTAATTTATTATTATTATAATAATATCATGTTGATTTTTTTTTTATTATTTTATATTTTACCGCTATATTTAAAATATCTTGATATATATTAATTCCTTTATTATATAATATTTGAAATTTTGCTTCTTTAAATGGTGATGATAATTTATTTTTTACTATTTTAACTTTTATTTCATTACCTATTATATTTTCATTATCTTTTATAATACCTATTTTTCTTATATCTATTCTAATTGATGAATAAAATTTTAAAGCATTTCCTCCAGTAGTAGTTTCTGGATTACCAAATATTGTTCCTATTTTAGTTCTTATTTGATTTATAAATATTAATAATATTTTTGATTTATATATGTTTTTTGCTAATTTTCTCATTGCTTGACTCATCATTCTTGCACATAATCCTATATGTGAATCTCCTATTTTTCCTTCTATTTCTGCTTTAGGAGTTAAAGCAGCTACTGAATCTACTATTATTAAATCTACACTTTTTTTTTTAGCTAAAGAATTACAAATTTCTAACGCTTGTTCTCCATAATCTGGTTGTGAAAATAATAATTCATTAATATTTATACCTATTTTTTTTGCATATTTTGGATCTAATGCATGTTCAGCATCTATAAATATACATTTTTTATTTTTTTTTTGAGCTGAAGCAATTATTTCTAATGTTAATGTTGTTTTTCCAGAAGATTCTGGACCATATATTTCAATTATTCTACCAAATGGTAATCCTCCTATTCCTAATGCAATATCTAAAGATATTGAACCTGTTGAAATTGTTTCAATATTTTTATATATTTTTTTATTATCTAATTTCATTATAGATCCTTTACCAAATTTATCTTCTATATATTTAATAGTTAAATCTATTAATTGTTTATTATTATTATTATTATTATTATTATTCATATTTTATGTTATTTATCGTGTTAATTTTATTATTATTATATAATATTTTTATTATTATGAAGTATAATGTATTTATTATATATTTTTTATTTAATTTGTAATTTTATTTTATATAAGTTTAATTATGTTTAAAAGTTTTAATGAAGTTCGTAATTTATTTATAAAATTTTTTAAATCTAAAGATCATTTTTTAATTGAAAGTAGTTCTTTAGTACCTAATGATGATAGTTTATTATTTACTAATGCTGGTATGAATCAATTTAAAGATATTTTTTTAGGTTTAAAAAAAAAAATATTTGAAAAAGTTATTACTATACAACGTTGTTTAAGAGTTGGTGGAAAACATAATGATATAAATAATATAGGATATACATATAAACATAATACTTTTTTTGAAATGATGGGAAATTTTAGTTTTAATTCTTATTTTAAAAAAGAAGCTATTTTATATGCTTGAGAATTATTAACTTCTAAAAAATGATTTAATTTAAATAAAAATAAATTAATTATTACTGTAAATATTAATGATATTGAAACATATAAAATATGATCTAATATTTTAAATATTAATAAAAATAATATATTTTTAGTTGGAAAAAAATGTAATTATATAGATAATAAATCTGAGAATTTTTGACAAATGTCAAATTTTGGTCCTTGTGGTTATAGTACAGAAATATATTATAATATTAATTCTATTATTAATATTAAAGATTTTTTATTATATAAAGATACTAATAAATATTTAGAGATTTGAAATTTAGTTTTTATAGAATATAATATTATTAATAATAATAATATTATTAAATTATCTTATAAATCTGTAGATACAGGTATGGGTTTAGAAAGAATATGTTCTGTATTACAGAATGTTAATTCAAATTTTAATATAGATTTGTTTTTAGAATTAAAAAATAAAATTTCTATATTTTTAAATATTAAAATAAATGTAAAAAATATTTATATTTTTAATTTAATTTCTGATCATTTAAGATCTATTATTTATTTAATAATAGATGGAATATTACCTTCTAATGAATATAGAGGTTATATTTTACGTAAAATAATAAGAAGAACTTTGACATATATTTATTTAATTACTAAAAGTAAAAAATATATTTTAAATGAATTATTATATTATATAAAAGATTGATTTTTAAAATTTTATTTTTTTAAAAAAAAAGATATTTTTATTAAAATAAAAAATATTGTATTAAATGAAGAAAAAAAATATTTTAATAATTTATTAAATAATTTAAATATATTATATTTTTATTTAAAAAAAAAAAATATTAAAAATAATATTTTAGATGGTAAAATTATATTTTTATTATATGATACATATGGTTTACCTATAGATATAATAATTGAAGTTTGTAAATATAATAATTTTAAAATTGATTTAGAAAAATTTAATTATTTATTAGATTTACAAAAAAAAAAATCTAAAAAATTTAGTAATTTTAATAAATATAAATATAATTTTTATTTATTAAATAATATAAATAGAACAAAATTTTTAGGATATTATATAAATTATTGTTATAGTAAAATTAATTGTATATTATATAATAATAATAAAATAAATTATTTTAATAAAAATAATGTTAAAATAATAATTATTTTATCTCATACTGTTTTATATCCTAAATGTGGTGGTCAAATTAGTGATAGAGGAGTTATATATAATAATAATTTTAATTTTTTTATTTATAGTGTAAAAATTTTTGGTGAATATATATTTCATATTGGAGAATTAGAATATGGATATATAAAAAAAGGTGATATTGTTAAAGTAAAATATGATTATAATTATAGATTTAATATATCTTGTAATCATTCTGCATGTCATATATTATTATATGTATTAAAAAAGTTTTTTTCTAAAAATATTAAACAATGTGGTTCTTTAATTAAAAATAATTATTTTTCTTTAGATTTTTATTGTGATTTTGATTTAAATAATTTTAAAATATATAAAATAAATAAAAAAGTAAATGAAATAATATGAAAAAAATTGTATTTTTATGAAAAAAATATTAAAAAAAATAATTTAAATAAAAAATTTATTTTTTTTAATAATAATAAAAATATTCGTGTAGTTAATTTTGGTAATCTTATAAAAGATTATTGTTGTGGTACTCATGTTAATAATACTTATAATATAAATTTATTTATAATAAAAAAAAAATATAATATTTCTTCTAAAATTAAACGTATTAAAGCATATACTAATATATATGCATTAAAATATATAAATAAAAATTTATTTTTTCTAAAAAATATTTATAATTTATTATCAATTAATAGTAAAAATTTATATAATAAAATATATTCTATAAAAGATAATGAGATAAAAAATAAAAATAATATTAAATTAATATATAATATATTAATTAAAAATATTTTATCTCAAATTTTATTAAAAGATATTATAAAATTAAATAATAATAGTTTAAATATTTTAGTAAAAAGATTTTTTTATAATGATTTTTTAAATGAAAAAATATTATTTAATATAATAAATAAATTAAAAATTAAATTTAATTTATCTTTAATAATATTTATATTAAAATTAAATAATATTAATAATTTAATTTTTTATTTAAATAAAAAATTATTAAATGATTTTTATTTAGATATATCTAATAATAATTTTATTAAAATAAAAAAATATAAGATAATAAAAAATATTAATTTTAGAATAGAATTTTTTAATATTTTATTTTTAGATAATGGATTTGATTTAAATAATATTATAAATTTTATAAAATTTAAATTATTAAATTATTATAAAAATATTATTATTAAATAGAGATAATAAGGGATTTAATAATGCTTGTTTTAACTAGAAAAATTGGTGAAACATTAATTATAAAAAATGATATAATAATAACTATATTAGGTATTAAAGGTAATCAAATTCGTATAGGTATTGAAGCTCCTAAAAATATTTCTATATATAGAAAAGAAATATATGTAAAAATTATTAAAAATAAAAATAATAAAAAATTATTAAATGAATAATTTAATTATTTTTCTGATGAGATGACCGAGTGGTTGAAGGTACTCCTCTGCTAAGGGAGAATACTTATTTAAGTATCGAGGGTTCGAATCCCTCTCTCATCGTTTACATCCGTAACTCAGTGGATAGAGTACTCGGCTACGAACCGAGCTGTCAGGGGTTCGAATCCTCTCGGATGTGTAAAGTATTATATTAAAAAAATTAAAATTTTAAATCAAATCCTAATGATATATTATTATTTATATTTGATAAAATATTTTTATTTAATTTATTAATTTTATAATTTATATAACCAATTAATGATTTATTAAATTTATATATAGCTGTAATATTAAAGTATTTTTCTTTATTTATTAAATTTTTATTTTTTTTTATATATTTTTTTTTTTGTGTATATCCAATAATTGGAGTAAAACCAGATTTAAAATTATATTTTATTATAGTGCTAAAATAATAATTTTTATTATTATTATTTAATTTATTTAAATTATTTTCTTGAGTATATGTTGTTCCTATATATAATCTATTTAAATTAAATTTTAATCCAGTTGATCATATATTTTTTTTAATTATATTATTATTTTGTAAAATATTTTTTTTATTTTTAATATTTCTTTTAATTTCATATTTTTTTAAAGAATATGAAGTTGATAATTCAATTCCATATTTAGTTTTTAAATTATAAGTTATTCCTCATCCATTTTCATAAGATTTTATTATATTATTTATAGAATTATTTAAATTATTATTATTTTTCTGATATTGAAATATAAATTTTATATTTTTAAATAATGGTATATTTTTATTTAATAAAAATATTTTTTTATATGTTATTAGATTATTATTTATTCAAATTATATTATTTATTTTATTTTTATTATATGGAAAAATATTAGTATATAATAATGTATTATTTATATTTTCATATTTTTTTCCATAACTTATATTTCCTAATTTATTATTTTTTATACCTATATAAAATAAATTTATTTTTATATTATTTAATCTATTTTTTTTTTGATTATTAATTTTTAATATTGTATTTATTTTTCCAAATATAATTATATTTTTATTTAATTTATTTTTTCCTTTAATTACTAAAGATAATGATTTGTTTTCATTTATATATTTTTTATTTGAGTATTCATTTAATAATAAACTATTAATATTTAATAAAATATTTTTATTTTTTATTATTGTAACAGATTTAGATGATTGTATAGTTAATAATGATATTATAATTAATGTTAATAAATTTTTAATTATATTCATTTTAAAATTTTCCTTATATTTGTTATAATATATATATATATGTATTTAATTATATATTAATAATATAATAATATTAAATAATATTAATTAAAAATTTATATATTTAGGATATCTTGGAAAAGGTATAACATCTTTTATATTTTTCATATTAGTTATATACATTAATAATCTTTCTATTCCTAAACCAAATCCTGAATGTTTAATAGTTCCATATTTTCTTAAATCTCTATATCATCAATATTTTTTCTTATTTATTTTTTTTTCTTTTATATTTTTATCTAATAATTTTATATTTTCTTCTCTTTCTGAACCTCCTATTATTTCTCCTACATTTGGTAAAATTATATCCATACATGAAACAGTTTTATTATTTTTATTTTTTTTCATATAAAAAGGTTTTATTTCTTTTGGATAGTTTATTATTATTATTGCTGATTTAAAGTATTTTTTTGTTAAATATATTTCTATTTCAGTAGGTATATCAATACCTCAAATAATTTTATTTTTAAATATATTTTCTTTATTTTTTATTATTTTAAATATTTCTTTATATTCTATTTTTATAAATTTTTTTTCTATTATATTTATTAAATATTTATCTTCATTTATTTTCGTATATTTAAATAAAAAATTTAAATCTTCGTAATTTTTTTTTATTATATTTTTTACACAATATGATAATATATTTTTTGATATTTTAATTATTTTGTTTATATTAGCCAATACTAATTCTATTTCTAACATTCAAAATTCTGCTAAATGTTTATTAGTGTTAGAATTTTCTGCTCTAAATATTGGTCCTAAATTATAAACTTTTGATAATGAACATGCATATGTTTCTAAATTTAATTGACCTGATACACTTAGATAAGATTTTTTATTAAAAAAATTTTTATTTTTTATTTTAAACATTTTACTATTTCCTTCTGTATCTAATGAAGTAATTATTGGTGTTGTTATTAAATAAAAATTTTTTTTTTGTAAATATTTATGAATATTAAATATTAATGTATTTCTTATTCTAATTATTGATTGTATTAATGATGTTCTACATCTTAGATGTGAATTCTTTCTTAAATATTCTAAAGAATGATATTTTGCACTTATAGGGTATTTTTTTTGATTATTAATTTTTCCTAAAATTTTAATTTTTATTGCTTTTATTTCTTTTTCTTTGTTTTTTTTATTTATTTTAACTTTTCCTTTTATTTTTAATACTCATCCTGTATTTATTTTATATATTTTTTTATTTTTTTTTATATATTTTTTTTTTATAATTATTTGTATAGTATTTATACATGAACCATCTTTTATATCTATAAAAATTATATTTATTTTTGAATATCTAACAGATTTTACTCATCCATATAAATATATAATTTTATTTTTATTTATATTTTTTATTTTATTTATAGGTGTATAATTCATATTTATTTTTTGAATTTATTTGTTATTTATTTTATATTTATCTAACCAAATACATTTATTATTTTTCTTTTTAATATATTTTAAATATTTTAAATGTTTTTTTATATATTTTTTTTTAATAATTTTATTTTTATTATTATTATTATTATTAATATATTTTTTTTTATTTTTATTTATATTTTTATTTATATTATTTTTTTTATTAAATATTATTTTATTTTGTTTTCTTGTCATATTTAAATAAACTATTGATAATAATTTTGCATCTAATAATGCTCCATGTTTTTTTCTTTTTGATATATCTATATTATATCTTTGACATAATGAATTTAAATCATTTTTTTTACCTGGAAATAATTTTCTTGCTAATAATAAAGTATCGGTAATTTTACAAATCTTTTTTATTTTTTTTATATTAAAATTTATTAATTTTAATTCATATTCTATAAATTTAATATCAAAATTTGCATTATGTATAATTAATTCTTTATTTTTTATAAAATTAATTAATTTTTCTGCTATTTCAAAAAATATAGGTTTATTTTTTAGAAAATAATTATTTATTCCATGTATTTTATATGCTTTTTCATCTATTTTTTTTTTTGGGTTTATATAAAAATGTATAAAATTATTAGTTATTTTTCTATTTACTAATTCTATTGCTCCTATTTCAATTATTTTATGACCTACATAATGATTTTCTATTAAATTAATTCCTGTTGTTTCTATATCTAATACGACTTGTTTATTCATTTTTTTTAAATTAGTTTATAATATTAATAAAATTAATTTTTATTAAAAATATGTTGAAAATAAATATTTATACAGATGGTTCATGTATTAATAATCCTGGACCTGGTGGTTGTGCTTCTATTATAAAATTATTTACAAAAAAAAATAAAAAAGAAATTATATTAAAAGCTGGTTATTATTATACTACTAATAATAGAATGGAATTAATGGCTTTTATATTATCTTTAAAGTTTTTAATAAATAATTTATATATTAATAATGATATTAATATATTTACAGATAGTAGTTATTTATATAATGGAGTTAATTTTTGAATTTATTCTTGAAAAAGTAATAATTGAAAAAATTCAAATAATAAATTTATAAAAAATATAGATTTATGAAATTTAATATATAAAAAATTAATTTTATTTAAAAATAAAATTAAATGAAATTTATTAAAATCTCATAAAGGTAATTTTTATAATAATAAATGTGATAAAATTGCTTTTTTTTCTGCTAAAAATCCAAAATTTTTTGATTATATTAAATATATTTCTTTTTAATTTAAAATAAAAAATAAAAAAATAAAAATAAATTACATTTATATTGTTAAATATAAAATATATTTTATATTATTTATTTTTTTTTTAATTATATTTTTAAATTTTTATATATTTAATGTTATTTATTTTATTATTATATATATATATATTTATTAATTATATTAAATTATAATTAATTTTAAATAAATTATTATTTAATTATATTATAATTTAATAATATATATATAATTTATTTTAATAATTTATTAAATAATTTGTTTATTATTAATTTTAATGAGTATTAAATTAATTATATTTATATTATTATTTTTTTTTAAAAATTATATTTATAATTTAAAATTATTATTTAATTTATATTTATATATTAAAAATTAAATATAATTAAATTATTATTTTATATGGAGTTTTTTTTATGACTATTAGAGTAGGTATAAATGGTTTTAGTAAAATTGGTAGATTAATATTTTATAATTCTCAATATAGAAAAAATATTAAAGTAGTAGTTATTAATGATTTAATTGATATTAATGATGTTATTCGTTTACTAAAAGTTGATTTTATTAATGATAAAAAATTTAATAATAGTATAAAAATTATAGATAATAATTTATTTATAAATAATAATAAAATTTATTTTACTTCTTATAGTAAACCTAATGATATTAAATGAAGTAAATTTAATGTTGATATTGTAATAGAATCTACTGGTTTATTTTTAACTAAAAATTTATCTTATGGACATATTTTATCTGGAGCTAAATATGTAATTATGACTAGTTTACCTAATGATGATACACCTATATTTGTAATGGGAATTAATAATCATAATTATAATGGTCAAAATATAATATCTAATGCTTCTCCTATTATTAATTGTTTAGCTCCTATAGTTAAAGTTATTAATGATAATTTTGAAATTACTGAATCTTTTATAACTAATATATATTCATCTATTTATAATAAAAAAATAACTAGTAATCATTCATTAAAGAATTTATATACTTATAAAAGTATTGTTCCTGTATTTGATAAATCTATTAATTTTTTAAATTATATAATTCCAGATTTAAAAAATAAAATTATTGGTATGTCTTTAAAAATATCATTTTTAAATATTTCACTTATAGATTTTACTGCTAAATTAAATTCTAATGTTACTTATGATGAAATATGTTCTTGTATGGAAGAAGCTTCTAAAACTTATTTACGTGGAATTTTAGGTGTTATTTATGATAATAATTTAATTTTTAATAATTTATATAATAAAAAATTAGTTTCTATTTTTGATGCTAAATCTGTTTTAATATTAAATAATAATTTTATTAAATTTATATCATGATATAATAATGAAATAGCTTATTCTGAAAAAATTTTAGATTTATTATCTTATATATATTATTATAATTAAATTTATATACTAATTTGAATTATTTATTTTTTTTAAATAATTCATTAGTATTTATTATTCTATTATTTTTTTTTTAATTATTTTATATCTTCCATTTATTTTTTTTTGATTAATATATTTTGATATGTATTTTATATATTTTTTTATTAATATGGTATTGAATCCAAATTTTCTTAAAATATAATTATTTATTAATGTATTATCATTATTAATAAGAATTTTTTTTGTTATTTCATGTATTCTATATGCATTTTTTCTTTTTATTATTTTATGTATTTTTTTATCTAGATTTAATATTTTTTTAAATCTTTTATTTTTTTTTATTTTGGGTTTTCATTTTTTTTCAAAATTTTTTAATTTAAATTGTTTATAATATATTTGACTATTTATATTTTTATGTCCTAATATTTTATAAAAAAACATGTCTTCATCGTATTTTTTTCATTTTTTATCTTTTTTAAATCATTTTTTAAAACATATACGACTATATATAGATCTAGTATCTTTATAAGTTCTTTTTTTATTTTGAAAAAATAATTTTGATCATCTATTAAATGGATTTGATAAATAATTACTTATTTGATAATTTTTTGATAAATATTTATTTTTTCTTTTATTTATCATATATATTATTTTTTTTAGTATTTTACTTTTTCTTAATTTTTTTATTTTTTTTAAAAATAATTTTGAATTACATAATAAATATATTTTATATTTTTTTTTTTTATTATTATTTTTTGCTTGTCCTTTAAATTGTATTTTATTTTTTTTATTTATTAATTTAAATTTTCCTGTTTTAATTATTTCTATCATTCTTCTTCCAGATACTGCAGATAATGCAAATGATAATATTGATATTTTTTTTATATTATTAATTTTAAAATTATTATATAATATATTATATATTTCTTTTATATAATTTTTATAATTTACTATAATTGTATTACTTTTTTTTTTTTTTATTTTATCATAAGATTTTTTTTTTGAAATTAAAAGTTTTCTTTTTTCTACTTTTAAATAAAATAATATTTCATGATTTATTTTTATGTTTTTTATTTTTTTCTTTAATTTTTTACCTTGTTGAATTTTATTTATTATATATTTATTTGAACTATATCATTTTTGATTTATAAAATTTTTTAATTCTTTTTTTCATTCTGGAAAAATTTTTATTGAATTTTTTATTATTTTTAAATTATTTTTTGTTGAATCTATTTTTATTTTATTAATTTTTTTTATTAAATTATTAATTAATTCTAATTTTAAATTTAATTTTCTTAATTTTATTTTTATAATATTTATATTATTTATTTTATCTATAAAATTTATTTCTTTTTTATAATATGGAAAATTTTTTTTAATATAATTTATATTTTTTTTAAAACTATGATGTTTAATATTAATAAATTGTTTTCTTGATCTTGATATATATGTTATATAACTATTTATTGATAATTTTTTTTTCTTTAATTTTTTTTTAAAAATTAATGCT